>JBFKSL010000030.1:0-15312 GCA_041626995.1 Ketobacter sp.
ATGTCATTGGAAAAATCTTATCTCACGCTCAGCATTCCATGGACAATTTAATGAGCATCATAAAGGGCGGTGGCTCCAGCGTTTCTGTCTATCAATCCAATGGCCGTAAAAACCTATATGGACAGAACAGAATGCTGGCAACCGCCTAATAAACCCAATAAAAGCAAGACATTCGAGTTGCTGCTAAACTAGAATTCAAGACCAGCTTGTGAATTTAATTTGAAATGATTACCAGTATTTTCGATAAATTATTTGGGCATCGGGAACAGCAGCAGGAAGGAACCTCAAAGAATGTGAAACACAGTCCTCAAGATATTGGGGACTTGTTAGTATTGTATAAGCAGCACAATTATCACCTGACCGCCATTGTTAAAGATAAACAAAAAAAGAAACTGACAAAACTTTCCACGGGGATCGAAGCGGTTGAGCTGGGCAACAAACAATTTATGACAGACCAATTTTTACCGCTGGAGCTAAACGATTCCATTAAACCCGGTGACAAAGTTCTGTTTTCTCTTACTCATCATGGAGTAAGACATCAATTTGAGTGTATATGCACAGAAAACACTAATGATCCAAAAACGGTGAAACATTGGTTTGGGTTTCCCCAGGGAGTGGAACAAATCCAGCTACGCAATGCCTTCCGAGTCAAAATAAGCCAGGCCCACCCAATAAAAGTCACACTTACCCACGAACAGAAAGAAACCATAACTGGAACACTGGCCGATTTGTCAGCCAGCGGATTAAGGGTACGTATTGATGGATTGGTGAAACCCAAACCAGAACGAGGTGAAATCTACTCTTCTTGTCATCTGGTATTGGGAGATGGAAGCCCTGTGATAGCGGCTGCCCAACTGGTGCATTGGCAGTTTGATCCTGAAAGTAACCTATCCTATCTTGGACTGCATTTTGAAAACCTAGATGGCAATACCCAACGAGCATTAAACCGTTATTTAACCGACTTGCAACGCAAACAACGGCAACTTAGCTAAATATTGCTAGGAGTTCCGGTGCATGACGTTCAATATCGTTAAGCCTGTCAATATCCCAGCGCTGCTCAAGACATGAGTAATGAATTTTTGCTTGCTCTAACTTCGCCAACGTTTGAGCAAAAACCTTATTCGTGCCCCACTGCACATCCTGAAAAACAGAAAAGTCCACTTTATTGCTGGCGCCTACCAGCACATAGCCTCCGTCTTCAGCGGGGGAAAACACCATGTCATGATTTAACAAACCATTGAACGCATCGTTAAAGTCTTTCACCGTAAGCGAGTAAGCATCGGCGCCAACCAAAACCACGTTTTGGAATTGCGACACCCTCTGCTCTAACGCGTGATACATACGCCAGCCAAGATCCTTTCCATGCTGCACAAACACGGGAAAACCTGAAGGCCTAAAGTATTCAACCCCCTGTTCCGATGTGGTCCAAATTTCCACTCGATCTGCGCCACACAAACGGGCTTTCTCAATCATGGAGGAACAGAGCAGTTTATGAAGCTTCAAGGCGCACTCATCCCCTACCTGCGCCGCAACACGGGTCTTAACAGCACCCAGCAACGGTGCTTTAGCAAAAATTTGCAGTAGATTACTCATTAGATGAAGGGTAATACCAGGAATGAAGTTTTTGTGGAGAAACCCCAATAAAGAAAGCAAAGCGTAGCCACCACATTAGAAATATGGTGCGAACAATACCATTGTGTAACCACTTACGGCTGGAAGTAATGACGGGCTGCTTAATGCAATAGGGTTTACTGAAACGTTTAGCGCGCTTACTAAAATCAATATCTTCCATTAACTCCATATTCGAAAACCCGCCCATTTTTTGAAACACTTGGCGACGCACAAAAAGCCCCTGATCCCCCGTAGCGATACCTGTAATTCTGGAACGCTGATTAACAAACCAACTAACTAAGCTTAATGAGGCGTATTTTTCATCCAGCTGAATATTAAACCGACCCCACTGATATGTAGAATCACTGAACTGTTGTAATAGCTGATTAAAATTGGCAGGTAGCTGAGTGTCGCCATGTAAGAAAAGTAGCATATCCCCTTCAGCGACTTCGGCACCAGCATTCATCTGCTTGGCACGTCCTTTAGCGCTACTAGTTATCGTTATGGGGAACGATTTTATTTTTTCTAAAGTGTCATCAACGCTACCACCATCAACAACAATAATTCTCCAAAGCCCCTGAGATTTTTTTAAAACATCTTCCAATATGGCTACAATATTCTGAGACTCATTCAAAACCGGAATAATGATACTGCCAAGTAACACTTTGCTCATCCAGACTTACGCCAAGGCTCCGCCACAACTGCTGCCCTGCCCTGCAGTGCACCCAAAACAGTGGTCTGCCACCACTATTGGGTTTCCATTTATATCTATTTTCAAGAGGTCATTTATATGACGTTGAGACTGGTTTTGAAGCAATGGCAACTGTAGCATTTGATTAAAGTCGCAATCATATAGATTGCCCCGCCAGTCCACACTGATGGTATCACGACACATCACTGAAGCCAGATTATCTTCCTTGAAGTTATCTCTCAGTAAGGTCATATAGGTTTCAAACTTTCCTTTAGAAAGCAGCATACTGCCAAAACGGCTAATCGGCATATTGGTAAGAGTGAGCAGATTATTGAAGTGAATGCCAAAGTCTTGCAGTAATTGTTTTTTATAATCGGCCTGGAGTGATTGCTGCGGTGGTGGTAAGAACGCATCACCTGGATTGTATACCAGATCTAAACTTAACTCAGAATTCAACATGCCAAAGCCGTATTCATTAAGCTTTTGCAAACCCAATATACTGCTGTGAAAAACGCCTTTTCCTCGCTGTGCATCCACATTTTTTTGGCTGTAACAGGGCAGTGAAGCCACTACTCGTACTTTCTGCTCTGCTAAAAATGCTGCTAAATCCTCATAACCAGGTTCATTTAGAATTGTCAGGTTACAACGATCAATCACTTCCACATTTTTCGATCGAGCGTACGCCACAAGATCACGAAAAAGTGGATGCATTTCAGGGGCACCGCCAGTCAAGTCAACCGTTTCAACATCCATCTGGTCGATCACTTTCTTTACGGCGCTAACGACCTCATTAGACATGGCCTCTGTGCGCTTTGGTCCTGCATTGACATGGCAATGGGTGCAACTAAGATTACATCGATACCCCAGGTTCAATTGCAAGATTTTAAGTTTTCCACGAGCTATAGATGGAAAATCCGAATTAGAGCGATATAAAAGTGGCTTGGTATCGAGCATTCTTACGTCCTGAAAACTGCTTGGGAGCCTAAATCAAAATTAGGGCAATATTAAAACAGAAAAACCCCTGAATCCCAAAGGAACTCCAGGGGTTAGACGTAAAAGCCAGCAAATTGTTTCAGTTTAACCCACCATAAAGCGTTTTAAATGATAATCCCCATTGCCAAAAAGGGTATTAATCACATTGATACGCTTTAAATACATTCCCACACTCATTTCATCGGTCATACCCATGCCGCCAAAGATCTGAATGGCTTCATGGGCCACCTTCTGCCCTTTAGTTGCAATGGCATACTTAAGTGCGGAGACATTTTTTACCTGATCTTCATCGTCGGCAGCCATACTCATAACCGCTCTTAACAAGAGGGATTTACACTCCTCATGCAAGGTAAACATGTCCACCATGCGATGTTGCAAAGCCTGAAACACCGCAATGGGTACACCGAATTGCTTTCTGTTTTTGCTGTATTCAACGGTTTCCTTGTACAGTTTTTCCATCATGCCAACAGCTTCTGCACACAAGGCTAAACTTGCATCATTGGCAACAGACTCTAAAACCGACGCCGCGCCACCTTCAGCACCAATCAAAGCACTGGCTGGCACAGCTACATTTGTTAACTCCACTTCCGCTGCCCTGTGACCATCCAACGTTGGATAGTCGCGCAAGGCAACACCAGTGTTACTGGCATCCACAATAAACAGGCTTACGCCATCGTCGTCACGTTGCTCTCCACCCGTACGTGCTGTCACAACGAAGTAATTAGCACTGCCACCATGTAACACCATGGACTTTTTACCATTAATCACATACTGATCACCCTGCTTTTCTGCACGTGTTATCACATCAAACAGATCAAAACGAGACTGCTCTTCAGCGTAGGCCAATGAGTAAAGTTTGCTGCCATCGATAATGGAAGAAAGATACTCTGCTTTCTGTTCGGCAGAAGCGGCTTTCGCAATTACACCACCGGCCAATACCACCGTAGAAATATAAGGCTCCACCACCAAACCTTTGCCAAATTCTTCCATCATAATCATGGTTTCAATGGGGCCACCACCAATGCCGCCATCCTCTTCCGAGAAAGGCACACACAACCAGCCTAATTCAGCAAACGTATTCCAGGTATTAGGATCAAACCCTGCTTCCATTTGAGTGTGCTTGGTTCTGGTTTCATAATCGTAGTCATTTAGAACAAACTTGGTGACGCTATCTTTAAGCAGGTTTTGTTCTTCACTTAAATTAAAATTCATCGTTTGCCCACCTATAGACCCAAAACCATTTTCGCAATAATATTTTTTTGCACTTCGTTGGAACCACCATAAATCGTAGAAGCTCGTCCATACAGATACTTGGCCGAAATGTCAGCGGCATAACTGTTACCGACGGGATTTTCAAAATCCAGGGCGTGAGCATAATAACCACACATTTCAACTGACAGCTCAGAAATCGCCTGCTGTAGTTCTGTACCACGAATTTTTAGAATGGAAGATTCCGGCCCAGGTGCCCCACCTTCTGCCACGCTGGCAATGGCACGTAGTTCGGTAATTTCCAAAGCCATCAAATCGATTTCAATCTTAGCCAATTTTGCTTGAAACATTTCATCTTCAATTAAAGGCTGGCCTGATGATATTTCCTGCTTAGCAATCTCTTTAATTTTTTCAACTGCCTTTTTCGACTGAGCCACACCGGCAATCGCGGTGCGTTCATGGGTTAACAAATACTTGGCATAAGTCCAACCTTTGTTTTCCTCACCAATCCGGTTTTCTACCGGCACACGCACATTATCAAAAAACACTTCGTTCAATGAGTGCTGATTATCAATGGAATTGATCTTGCGAACTTCAATGCCAGGGGTATTCATATCAATGAGTAGAAAAGAAATGCCCTCTTGTTTCTTGGCATTGGAATCGGTACGCACCAAACAGAAAATCCAGTCTGCATGTTGCGCATAGGTAGTCCATATTTTTTGGCCATTCACCACATAGTGGTCGCCATCCAACTCTGCTTTGGTTTGCAAAGCTGCCAAATCAGAACCCGCACCTGGCTCAGAATAACCTTGGCACCACCATACATTGCTTTGCAGAATATCCGGCAAAAAACGTTTCTTTTGCTCTTCGTTACCAAAGGTATAGATAACCGGCGCAACCATTTTCAGCCCAAAAGGCACCACAGCTGGCGCACCAAACTCCGCGCATTCATTTTCGAAAATAAACTTTTGTGTGATATTCCAACCGGTTCCGCCATATTCCACTGGCCAGTTAGGCGCAACCCAACCTTTTTCGTAAAGAATCTTTTGCCACTGAATCATCACATCCTTATCAATGTGACCACCTGCTACTGCTTTTCTTATATCTTCACTTACTTCTTCGTTCAGAAACTTTCGCACTTCATCACGAAATGCCAAATCTTCTGCTGTAAATTGAATATCCATGGGGTTCCTCAACCGTTTAGCTACCCTTACACCTAGCCATTTATCTGGCCTTTATCTACTAGCAAAGCATAGACTGTATATCATCTGGAGAGTGTAAGCGGAGTGATTTAAAGCGTCACTGACCAAAATTGCCAGAATTATGTCCTTAATAATCCCCATAAAAACATAGGTTTAGTGGCCAGCACTGGATTCAAAGAGACACAACAGGTAGAATCCCGACATCTTATCCAACCGCCCTTAGCTCAGCTGGATAGAGCGTCCCCCTCCTAAGGGGAAGGTCTCAGGTTCGAATCCTGAAGGGCGGGCCATTTCGTTAATCACCCTCCGGACTACATACCATTTTACCAACCGTCTCAATTATTTTGCAGCCCATACCTTTCTGCCGCATCCAGATTGATCGTCTTCCTCCTTGCTCCAACAATAGGCGCGGACTCAATTGAGTTCTTTTCACGGTGATACATATCACCAATCGAGTGCTGATTTTTATCCCGGAGGACTTTCCATGCATTCAACTATTATTAAATCTTGTTTAGTACTTACCATTGCAGCAACTTCTACTTTATCCAATATTTCATTTGCCGAAGACGAATACAATGTTGGCCCAGGTTTAACCTATGCGGGTTCACCATTGGCACTACGAGGTGTCGACCCTGTAGCATTCATTGAAATTGGTAATCGGATAAATGGCCAAGCGAGCTTTGTGACAAACTATGATGGTGTCGCTTACTATTTCATAAATGAAGCAAATCAAAGAAAGTTTGAGAATAATCCGCAAAAATACGCTCCAGAGAACGGCGGTTTTTGTACCTATGGCGTTTCACTTGGTAAAAAGTTCGATGGCGACCCCAGCTATGCTGCGGTAGTTAATAAGAAATTATATGTGTTTCTAAATGAAGGCGTGTATCGAGAATTCTTAAAAGATCAGCAAGGGACTATACGAAAGGCCGATCAGCAATGGAAAAAAATCAAACATAAAGCCGCCGCCGATCTGTAGTATTTCATGCCGCGGGTACACCCCCGCGGTTTTAATCAAGTTGTCGGTAAGTAATCATCCAAGCCAATATTCATAGTGTCAGCGTTTTCTTCAACTTGGTTACTGCTGATCCAATCTCTCGGCGGCATGCCTACTTTCTGGGTAAACGTGCGAGTCAACGCTGCGGCACTTTGGTACCCCACTTTCGGCGCCACTTGCTTGATTGAATAACCTTGCTTCAACAATGATTGCGCTACGCCCATTCGCCATTGGCTAACATAATCCATCACAGTCATGCCAACAATTTGCCGAAAGTGCGCCGCAAATCGCGCCCGTGACATTCCAGCAATATCAGCCAGCCTCTCAAGTGACCAAAGACCGGATGGATTTTCATGCACGGCAGTAAGCGCCCTCGATAACTTCACATCACTCAACCCAGCCAACAAGCCGATGGAATAGTTACCTGTATCAATCAAATGTCGTATTAACAAAATCAAGAAATAGGACACCAAGTGATCCAGGGCAACCTGTCGACCGCAATGATCATCAAATGCTTCAGCAAACATAACATTCAGTAAAGCGCCAATTCCATTTAATTCCTCTAAAGGAATAACAACCAAACCAGGTAATGCATCTGCAAGGGGGTTACTTAATGAGTTACCCAAATCAATCGACGCACATAGCAAGTTGGGGCCATCACGATCACACGCTATAAAACCGTGTGATTGCGGGCGCGGATAAAACAGCACACTGGGCTGATCAATGACTCTTGAATTACCACGATCATCACTCAACTGCAGGCATCCGGAATGGAGAATATGGATGTGACCAACGCCATCAGCCTCATCAAAAATGACGCGCCGGCAGGCATTACCCGAGTAAAACACCCGGGCTGTGGGTAAAAAGTGATTAAAAATAGCGGAAAGCCTATCCATAAAAATTTGATACGATCTGCATCATTATCTAGACATATTAATCCAAATAGTATCAGACAATACACTCTAGTCAATTCAACATCAACCCCAAGGAGTGCAACCATGCCACGTATCCACCCTGTTCAACTTGCTCAAACCGATGCCAAAACCCGCTCAATTTTAGAAGGGGTACGCGCCCAAATCGGAATGATCCCCAACCTGTATGCCACTTTTGCGCGCTCGCCGGCGGCTCTAAACGCCTACCTCGCTTTAAATGACACACTTGGAAAAGGTCGCTTAAGTGCGGCACAACGGGAAGTTATTGCATTAGCTGTGGGCCAATCCAACCAATGCCAGTATTGCCTTTCGGCTCACACTCTGATTGGAAAAGGCGCGGGTTTATCCGACCAGGATATCCAGCAAGCACGCAGCGCCGATGATAATAATGGTTTAGCGAGCTTTGCCGCAGCCATTGTAGAACGTCGCGGCATGGTGAGCGAAGCCGATCTTGCAGCGGCACAAAACATAGGTCTGGATGAGGAAGTGATTATCGAAGTTATCGCAAATGTCGCACTAAACATTCTCACAAACTACACCAATCACATAGCCGATACGGAAATCGATTTTCCAGTTGTTGATGTGGAACTGTAAATCTTTCAACAAGACGGAACTTGTTGTTACAGGTTCCGCCAACCACAGGAGACTTTGTATTATGAAACGCCCATTGGTAATGTTGCTTTTTCTTATGCAATGCTTTTCAACTCACGCCGGTGACCTAAGCAACTCCACCTTTGAGGAATGGGTTGATAGAAACGGTAATATTTCTCTACCGACAAATTATCGAATTAATTGGACACATATTGGCTCGTGGATCGTTCAGGATAAAGAGGCCCCTGGCTACGGTTTCCATGATGTTTATATTCAACCCGAAGCTGCTCGTCACTTTTTGAAGAATAGAATTTTTGTTGATGGAACCGTTCTGGTTAAAGAAGTTCGCGCCATTCATGAAGGAGTAAAAACCACTGGACCAGCACGCTGGGCCGGCTCCATCAACATATGGTTTGTGATGATTAAAGATAATAAAGGGCGCTTTAAAAATAATACCCACTGGGCCAACGGTTGGGGCTGGGCACTATTCAAAGCCATCGACACGCAAAACATTAGCTCACTCAGCAATGTATCCAAAGGTTTTTCTCAATCATGTCAAGCGTGCCACCAACCAGCACAAAATGCAGATTGGGTTTTTCTAGAAGGTTACCCCACACTTAACGAAAAATAGCATCATTCCCTCAACATGCCAAAGCCAAAGAAAGCTGGTTCACATCATAAACTTAAGCGCGTATCAGCTTTCTATTATTCATAGCATCTACCAAATTGTTCTTATTTTATTCCGGTAATTGATTACAAAACCAACGTGTCCTAATTAATTTTCTGAAACGCATCATTGGAATACATTTACTCCTGTTCGCTGCTCGCACCAGTTAACGCCTAATTTTTATTTACATGGAGTTCATCTACCAATGAAAGGCAAATCTATTTTTTGCAAAACCCTGCTCGCAACTAGCATCGCCACTGTAACAACCACGATGTCACACGCAGCGCTGACCACATCACTTACTAGCGCATCACTTTCCACCACAATCGAACCCATCGCTGTTTCCAGCACGAAACTGACCTTGAATACAGCCGAGAGATTTTCTGAAAAATCCCTACGAACCATTAACGGTAAACAATTTACTTTTATTAAGCAGTTCGATGAAAACGGAGAAACCACAACCATTGTTCTGGACGAAAGCGGCAGTAAAATCAGCCCTAAACTAGTTCCATCAGGAAAAGTGGAACGCATCGACCCAGCGGTTATAGAGTGGTTAAAAAATGCCGAGCGCGCCAGTGACTATCAATCGAGATTAAAAGTCACCATCGCCCTAGATTTGCCAGTTGAAATTAGTGACGAACCCGTTGAAGTGGGCGAAGTAGAAACATTGGACGGACAAGCCATTCGCGCACGGATTAACAATACCAATTTAAAAGGCGATCAAGTAGATGATTATGCCGATGAGCAAGCCAGCCGCACGACCATGCGAATGATGGATATCGCTGATAAACAACGTAGCGCCATGCAAAGCTGGGCTAAAAGACACGGTCTGTTGGAAGCACAAGGTATGAGAGAAGCCTTGTCTCGAACGTCTTCCGATGCAAGGTTGGAACTCAACGCAGAATCTATACGACGTTTAATTGAATCTAACGATGAAAGCATTGCAGGTATCGAGATAACTCCCGAAGAAAAAGACACCATCAATGGTGCCATGGCCGATACCAACATTCTAAATTGGGCGTTGCCTTTTGCCAGCACGCGCGGCGATGACATTGGCATTTATATGACGGAAAGTGGTTGCGCTCAAGACTGGCGCTTTCCAAACTACGACCGCTTGTCCGGCTCTGAAACCAACCATTCAAGAAATGTGGGCGGTATCATTAAAGCCGCGTCCCCCGATTCTTTCTTATATTGCCGCGGCAGCGCTGTACTACCCCAAATCAGTGACCTGGATGGTGTAGGCGGCAATCCACCGATCTACGTGGTCAACCGTTCTAACGGCGGCAACTACACCACCACCTATAACACCACCGACCGCAGCTGGGATAACTTTGCTTATACTTATAACCTGGCGATGCATGTTAGTGCAGGTAACGAAGGCAATAGCGGGGGTTTTGTTATTTCTCCTGCCAAAGGTTTAAACATTACCACCGTGGGCAACTACAACGATTCCACCAACAGCATTAACTCAGGCTCTTCCTGGCTTGATCCCCAAACAGGAAACGAAAAGCCTGAACTTTCTGCCCCTGGCACCAATATCACAGCAGGTGGATTCACCATGACGGGCACCAGTATGTCATCACCCCATGCCGCTGCCTTCACTGCCGACATGATGTCCAGCTCCACCTATTTGAAATATCGCCCTTACCTGGCCAAGGCGAAGCTTATCGCAGGCGCCACCGACCCAATTGCTGGCGGTTATGAAAAAGTTGGTCTGGGTGGCATCGACTTTTTAAGTGCCCAGTGGAGCGGTTACTGGTCCTGGTGGTCTGGTGGTAATAACTCCTGGAACTACTTTGATGGCCTCGACGGTAGTAACGATGGCTATGTTACCCGCAAGGTATACATCAGCAGCGGCTGGGACAAAGTGCGTGTGGCCTTAGCATGGATGAACCGAGGCACCTATACCTACAATCACCGTAACGATGCTCACCCTATTGGCCAGGATCTAGACCTACGCGTATACGCGCCAAATGGTGCTTGGATTGGCTCATCTGCCAGCTGGGATAACCCCTTCGAAGCAGTGACGTTCACCCCAACTACTTCTGGTTACTACACCTTTAAAATCAAGCGTTATGCCAACCGTGACACCAACTCGGCAGTACGCATGGGCATGTATGTAAACTATTACAACCAGTAATCATTAGCCTTCCCTACAAAGAGCCGATCGAAAACCCGATCGGCTCTTTTTTTGTTCCTATAATGGGTATTTGCTACTATCGGGTTTTGCAACCCATTCTGGAGCAGTAGCATTGAAGTACCGCACGCTTTCTACATTCATTAGCTTGTTGTTTTGTTTGCTTTGCTACCATCCTACTTATGCTGCAGACCAAGCTGAACGCGCACATATTGCGGTGGCATCAAACTTTTCACACACTTTAAAACAACTTCTATCCGAATTTAATAATGACCACCAGCAAGTGATTACCAGCTTTTCGTCTTCTGGAAAGCTCTATGCTCAAATCATTAATGGCGCGCCCTATGATGCGTTTTTATCAGCCGATGTAAGTCGAGTGAATAAATTAATAGAAGAAGGCTTCACAGGGAAAGACTCTGACTTCATTTATGCTCAGGGACGTTTGGTTTTATGGACAAATAACCCTAAATTCTTCCCCGTTAGTCAGGAGCAACTGCGCAACAAGCCAATACGGGTTGCCCTTGCCAACCCAAAATTGGCGCCCTACGGTTTAGCTGCACAACAATTTTTAAAGCAATCGGGCCTTGATAATTTACTGAGCAATGCAATCCAAGGGGAAAACATCTCACAAACCTATCAATTTGTTGCCTCAACAAATGCAGATTTTGGCTTAGTGGCCTACTCTCAAATACTGGCTAAGCCGCACAAAGTAGAAAGCTGGTGGCTGGTTCCCAAAAATAGCCATAGCCCCATCAATCAAAAAGCCGTGCTTACCCGAAAAGGTATGCAAAACAGTACAGCTAAAGCGTTCTTACAATTTCTGCGCTCACAAAAAGCCATTAACATTATTGAGCAAAATGGCTATTCTGTACCACATACTCCTTCGCAACAAAGATAAAGTAACGTGGTTGAGCTTAACGCCTTTAACGCAACCCCAATTTGGCTAACCTTAAAATTAGCCGCAACCACCACAGTATTTTTATTATTGATAGCCACGCCTATTGCCTGGTGGCTGGCCACCACCCGCCACAAGTTGAGAACACCCGTTTCTGCCCTGGTAGCGCTGCCCTTGGTATTACCGCCCACGGTATTAGGTTTTTATCTTCTGGTTTTATTGGGGCCACAAGGCTGGGTTGGGCAACTGATGCAAAACTTGGGTTTAAACACCTTGCCGTTCACCTTTACTGGTTTGGTGGTAGCCTCTGTCATTTATTCCTTACCCTTTGCTGTGCAACCCATTCAAAATGCATTTCAGCAACAGGGTCTGCGCCCTATGGAAGTGGCTGCCACATTAGGAGCGTCCCCCTGGGATCGTTTTTTTAGTATTGCCCTGCCTCTGGCCAAGCCCGGCTTTCTTACCGCTATGGTGTTGAGCTTTGCCCATACAGTGGGCGAGTTTGGCGTGGTATTAATGATCGGTGGCAACATTGAAGGCGAGACCCGAGTATTATCTGTTGCCATTTACGATCACGTTGAAGCTTTGGAATATACACAGGCTCACGTGCTTTCTGCCGGGTTAATTGTTTTCTCATTTATTACCCTTCTTCTGCTTAATCGCTTGAATGAAAAGCATAAGGGGCCAACCAAATGAGCAGTATCCACGCACGCTTTACCTCAACAAAAGAAAGCTTCCGCCTCCAGTTGGATGAGCAATTTCCTGCATCAGGTATAACCGGAATTTTTGGTGCTTCTGGATCAGGAAAAACCACTCTGCTGCGTTGCATTGCCGGGTTGGAAAGAATCGAAAACGGCTACCTAAAAATAAACGACGAAGTCTGGCAAAACAAAAAACGATTTGTTGCCACCCATAAACGCAAGCTGGGTTATGTGTTTCAAGAAGCCAGTTTATTTGCCCATTTATCGGTAAAGCAAAACTTGGAATACGGTTGGAAACGGACACCAGTTAATGAACGCACCATTACTTTTGAAGAGGTGATCGATCTATTGGGTTTAAGCCCGTTCTTAAAGCGTTATTCCTCACAATTATCTGGTGGTCAACGCCAACGGGTTGCCATTGCCCGCGCTCTGTTAACCAGCCCCAAGCTGTTATTAATGGACGAACCACTATCCAGTTTAGACATCGCCAGCAAGCAGGAGATTTTGCCTTACCTGGAACGGCTACACGATGAAATCCATTTTCCCATTATTTATGTAAGCCATTCACCAGAAGAAATTGTACGCCTCGCGGATCATTTGATTTGTTTGGAAAAAGGCGCGGTAACCGCTAGTGGGCCTTTAAATGAATTGCTCACCCGCTCAGATCTACCGCTGGCCAATTTGGAAGAAGCCTGCTCTATTGTGAACTGTGTGGTGAAATCCCATGAACCCGATTTTCATGTCACCCATTTACAAATTGCAGAAAACCGCGACCAAATTGCACCTGAACTGAATAATATTATGATCCCGGAGAAGGATTTGTCTGTGGGCAGCCCAGTACGAGTTCGCATTGTAGCGCGCGATGTCAGCCTTACCCTTAGCCACAATGAGCACACCAGTATCAGCAATATTCTACCAGCCCGAATAATCGAAACCTTTCCCTGCCCTAATCCTTTTCAGGTAATGGTGAAACTGGACATTCAAGGCCAGCCTATATTATCCAAAATCACTAAACGTTCTTGCTCGGTGCTGGGCATCAAAAATGGCATGAATGTCTATGCTCAGGTCAAGTCTGTGGCCCTAGTAAAGTAGCGACAGTTACGTCCCCCTTTGCCGGTCATCACTTCGAGCAAAAAAATAACCTAGAAAACAACCACACAACAAACCACTTAAGTGCGCCTGATTTGCCGTGTTCATCACCCCGGTAAAGCCAAAGGCAAGAGCAATCAGCATAAACACTACTAAGCCTTGAGGAATACGAAATGGTGGCTGTGTAGAGAATCGCTGATAAAACCACAAATACCCAAGCACCCCATACACTACCCCAGACAAGCCACCAAAACGATCGCCCACCCAATAGAATTGCACCCAGTTGGAAATCACACCACAAATTAAAAACAAGGCAAATAACCGCAAGCTGGAATGAACTCTTTCCACTAAACCAGCAAAAATCCACCAGGCAGAAAGATTAAATAGAAAATGCAAAATACCAAAATGAACAAACGCTGGGCTGATCCAACGCCATATCTCCAACGACGTCAATAACATTTCATTGTTAGCGAAAAACATAAAGGGCGCACGCGCCTTAACATCCGCCCCTTGATTGGTAATAAAAAATACCAGGGCGCAAAGTACAAATACAGTCTTGGTTACCCACCCGGTTTGACTAATGATTCGTGATAGGGGTATGCCCTTATAAAAACGGGAAAACTGTTGATTGATTTTTTCATCAACCTCATCTTGCACCAACCAAGAGGCCTCGAAGTAACGCTCATGATTTGGGTTCTCTTGAAACAACAACAGTTCTTGCTGGGCTCGATGAAATGCATCTGGGTTCAGGATATGAATCTCAGCACCCTGCTCACTTATGCTTATGGTCGCCTCAATGCCCAGGCTTTTAAGATAATCCACAAAAGCCTGAGCATAACGAGGGTGCCCAATGCGGGCTAAAAACATCATTGAAGGGTCTTAAGAATTTCGATGACATCATCATGATGAGTTTTGGTTTTTACTTTATCCATAATGTGCTTTACCCGACCATCTTTACCAATAATAAAAGTGGTGCGAATCACCCCCATAAATTCCTTGCCCATGAATTTCTTTAGGCCCCAGACACCGTATTTCTCGGTGATCTTCTTATCCTCGTCGGATAACAAATCAAAATTCAACTCTTTCTTTTCAATAAAACGCTGTAATTTTTCCACGGGGTCGGGGCTTACACCAAACACAACGGCGTCTAGCTTAGCCAGCTGCTTTTTCACATCGCTCATACCGCAGGCTTGCACGGTACAGCCGGGAGTCAACGCTTTCGGATAGAAGTAAAACACCACATTTTTCTTGCCCTTAAAATCCTTCAGGCTAACGTTCTCGCCGTTTTGATTCTTCAGCGTCCAAGCTGGTGCCATATTCCCCACTTTTGGCAGTGCCATAGTTTTCTCCTACCTGTTCATTTAATGAAATCAATGGTTCTGATCTGTTATTCAAGCTTAATTGACTTACAATATGGTGTTCAACCAAGGAGGCCAATTTTGTCTGAATCCAACACCGCACCGTTTGGCGTAATGCTCGTTAATCTCGGCACCCCGGAAAACCCCGACCCAGCCAGTGTGCGTCGTTATTTGGCTCAGTTCCTTTCTGATCCACGGGTCATTCGTATACCGCGCTTACTTTGGTGGCTGATTCTACACGG
>JBFKSL010000031.1:0-15282 GCA_041626995.1 Ketobacter sp.
AGCGACAGGAAATAGATGCCGTCCTGTTGACCAGCCAGGACCGGGTACCACTCAAAAATCTGATCTTCAAACGCTTCGGGTAACACCGACAGGGGAGCCCAGTTAACGCCGCCATCGTTGCTCACATAAGGGCCGTCCTTGACCAGCATGAGAATCCGTTCTCCTTCGGCAAAGAGCGCAAGGTTGTAGCCAGGTTGGCTCCCCCATGGCTAGCGCCAATAATGATGCAAGTTTGTTGTTCGGTAGTCATAAAACCTCTTCTCTCTTACAGCTTTTATGCAATAGTATTTGCAATTAATTGTGCAATGGTTTTGCTTGATTTTATTTGCTTTAGAGTATACGGTGTATACTTCTTGGATCAAGCCAAAAACACCTGACCCAAATCAATGTAACCACAAAGATTGTAGCGAAATGCTCAAGCGTGTTTGTGGCGGCAGAAGCACTATTATATGCCCATAAGCGCGCTAATGACTAAAAAGAAAAATTCTGGAGTAGAGAGATGCCAACATTAAAGATTACGGACATTGCAGGAAATGAAACCACATTGGATGCCAATTCCGGTGATACCTTGATGGAAGCTCTGCGCGATAATGGATACGACGATATTCTTGCGATTTGTGGTGGTGTTTGTTCTTGTTCCTCTTGCCATGTATATATTGAAGGCGGGTGGTTAGAAAAGTTAACACCGCCCAGTGAAGACGAACATCAGTTGGTAAGCAGCACAGAACATTATAAAGATAACTCGCGTCTTTCTTGTCAGGTTACGTTGACCGATGACATGGATGGCATGGTGGTGAAGATTGCCAATCAAGATTACTAAGTGGTGAAATATTTAGAGTAAGCATCGTGTTGCGCGGTGCTTACCATATTAATAATTGTATCGAATCGAAACGTTCAAATTTCTTCCTTCCCCACCAGGGATTGGCCGCTCATTAAATTCTCCCATATTGGGATGCAATACTTCTTCGTCAAGTGCGTTATCCAGGGTAGCCATTAATTGCCATTGTTGAAGCTGGTATTGGTAATTGAAATTCAATAAGCGAAGTTCATCGTTATTCGCTCGCTCGCCGATATAGCGAAGAGAGGTGCCAATACTATGCTGACCTAATTGGTATATGGCGCCCAAGTTAAAGCTTGTGGTGGGTGTGAAAATGAGTGTGGTGTCGTGATTGTTCTCGCTATTGCCATGTCTTAAATAGGAAAGGTTTGCCAGCAAATGTAAACTGTCACTGATGTGATATTGCATGTCGAGTTCGGCACCTTCGCGACTGAATTCCTGGGCGTTAAAAAAGTTAATGGTGCCAGTGCTGCGATCGCTAAGAATAAAGTCTTCTGCTTTTAACTTGAATAAATTTGCCACCAGCAGTAAATCGTTTGTGGAGTAATGGTAGGCAAAATCGTAAGTATGAACTTTCTCTGGCGTTAGCTGTGGATTGCCTTCCACCACTGGCGCAAAGTCCGCTTTCAATTGGGTGAAACTGGGAGAGTTAAAGCCCACAGAGTAAAGGAATTTTAAAGAGCTTCGCTTATTCAATTGATAAACTGCCGCAACCCGAGGGACTGTATCGTCGCCGGTTATTTCGTTGCTGGTGTAGCGTCCGCCGATCAAAAAGCGTAAGGCATCCGTAAACTGATAATCTAATTGGGCATAAGCTGAATGCTCTTCCACATCGAAGCTCGGCATAATGGTGCCCAGTACAGAGTCAGCAGCATGATTCACGATTTGATAGCTTTCTGTGGAGCGTTGTTCGGACTCTGCACCAGCAAAAAGTTCCAAAGAGTTCGTTAACTGGGTGGATAGATTGATTCCGACTCGCGCCCGATAGTTATCTTCACCCTCGTTTTCCATGGCGAAACCGCCTGGGTTGCCCACGCCAGCAAAATCTTGAATGTAGAAATCCAGATACATCTTGTTGTAGTCGGCAAAGGCCTTAATGTCGGTTTGTTGTAGTTGCCATTGATAGCTGGTGGCGATTAAAGAGCCTTTGTACGTGAGTTCGTTGACGTTGTTGATTTGGCGAGTGGGTTGGGCTAACCCGGTATAGGTACTTTCAAATGCTTGCGCGCTTAGTTGGAAATTTTGGTACTGGTATTTGGCCAAAGCGCTAAGGGTTTCTTCGGGGCGTCGAACGGTGCCTTCCTGGTAATTGCTGTTGGCATCAGAATAGGCAGGGTAACGGGCCTTATGGCCATCGGTTTCCTGGTATTCGAGACCAATTTGAAGGCGATGATATCCATTGGAAAAATGGTTAAAGGTGGAGCCATTAATAAGATGGTTTTCCCCGGCGCTTAGGGTGGCCACCTGTTTGTTGGATTCTTTCTTAGTGATCACCTTGATCACCCCGGCGGTGGCGTTTGTACCATAGTAGACAGCGCCGGGGCCTCTGATGATTTCAATATGGCTGATAGAAGCCACCGGTATGCCCAGTAACGGTATGTCTGAATGGCTTGACATAAAGTAGGGGACGTCATCTAGCAGGAAAAGCACTTTTTGGTTAAAGCCTTCATATACCCCGCGAATGGACACAAAGGGTTGGCCAAACAAATGATCTTGCACTAGCACACCAGGAACAAAGGAAAGCACTTCTTTTAGGGTTCTAAGTCCCATTTTCTCCATTTGATCCATTTCATAGCGGGATACGATGGCGGGGGTAGTGCTGATGAGTTCAGGTTTGTGAGAAGCAACTGTAACCTCGAGTTTCAACAGTTCTGATAAGGGGAGTTCGAATAAATCCATCTCTTCCCCATGGCTGTAGCCGCAGGAGAGGTAAAGTAGTACTGCACCGGTAAAGGAATAGAGTGAAAATCCTTTTTTCATCGCGTGTTTCCTAGATCTAAACGCTTTAAGTTTAGCCTAAATTAAAAAAGGCTCCTGTTGGAGCCTTTTGGATTGATTAGTATCATAAATTTGATACGTATCAGTCATCTGCATCCTGTAAATCCTGCTGCTTTTTCATATTGTCCCAAAAGCGTTGCGGCACATACTCATTTGGCACTTTTACAAAACTGGCCTCGGTAGGGTCGCCATTGGTGTAGGACTGTTCTCCACAACCCATACCGTCTTCATCGAAAATGAAGAATAGGCACATGCGAATGGTGAGCATGTACACGGCATCCTCATCGTCGGGTTCTATGCCAAAGGCGACGGGAAGCATTGAACCGGGGTACATTTGATGCACGTTACCTTCTACACATAGGGTGTCATGACCAACGATAAATTTTTCCACTTCCAGGTGGATCACGAATAGGTTGAACAGCACTAGGTTGCCGTAGAACACTTCTAATTCTTCAAAGGATTGAGGTTGAATGCCTTCCATTAAGCCGTCATCACCTTGGCCCCAGCGGCGGTAGTCCTGGCGTTTTTTGGAACAGGTGTCTAGCAGTTCTTGCAGATTACCTTTGCACTCTGCACTGGCATGATCAATAAAGTTTTGGCACACCAAGCGTTGCCGATCGGTTTGCAAGGTAGGGTATATTTTGTCGCGAACAAAGTTGGCGAGAAAATCAGGATCGAATTCTTCAAAGGGAATTGGCCGTTCGGGCAGTGTTTTTCCAATATACATAGATACTTCTCTCTCGTAGTCGAGCTGCTTTTTTGTTGTTTTTGAACTGTTTGTTATGGTTTTGAGTATACGGCGTATACCTGAGGCCAATTAAACACGATTCTTGTGGTTTTTCCAAGTCAAAGGGCTGTGTTTTCACTTGGTTTGTTTTGTTGCTCAAGAGAAGTGTGTGTAGGGTAACCTATTGTTATATATGGATGTTCTATGCCGGGGGGCGGCTGCCCGAAAAGATGGGCTTGATTGTCGACTGGTCCATTTGGACTAGATTAGTAGAACTGATGTTGAATTTTGTTGAGCAAATCTTCCATTGGCTATTTTGCTTGATGTACTCATCCTGGTAATAACCGGCCAGTTGGGTTTGAGTGTTTTCCTGCGTATTGATTTGGAAAAAATACAGATCCCAAATGGCGGTGGCTGAGTTTTCGGATACCCAATTGATTTGTGGATTTTGGCCGTGATGCATATCGATAATATGATCGTTACAGGCCATTTGCTCGTAGATCTTTACAAAGGCGTCGCGATCATGAAAGCACCCAATGGCGCCGTAGTCGATCAGAATGGCACCTTCTGCAAAACAGTTTTTAATTACATTTAGTTGTTTGCGATCACAGCCGTGTAAGTATTGGGCTTTGAGTTGCTTTATGGCTTCAATATCTTCTAACCGTTGTATGCGTTGTTCAAGAGTCATAGGGTTGCCTGCGTGTTTTTATGCTGTTGATTTTGTTGTTGCCAAAATAACTCGGCCCTGCGTTTCAATGCCTGGGCAACGCTGTTAAATCCAATTTGTATTGGGTGCCCAAATAACAGTTTCACCAGGGGTGTTAATAAACCTTCCAAGTGATCGTTGGAATAGTAAAGGCAGCTTTGATCGGTAATAGCATCAATATGTTGAGTGCGTAAGGCTTGTAACAGCCAGGGAGCACCCATATGCATGCCCCAGGCCACATGGTTGGGGGCCGATACGGATTGAATAAATTCGCGCTGCATACGTTTGCCTCGTTTGGGCATGTTAACGTATAGGTCCACTGGATCACCCACCTTTAAGGTGGTAATTACTTGGTAGGTGAATGGGTTCCATTCAGGGTAGCGAGGGAAATCCAATAGAATTTTCCACACCAGTTGTTGTGGTGCATTAATGGTTAACTGATCCGACTTTACCGTGTACTTGAACATATAGGCTTACGCATTTTCCGTATTAGAGCGGCTTTCGGTTGTTTGGTTTTGCAAGCTTTTTACCCACTGTTCTGTGTTGTCCCACAGGCTTTTTGATATTTGATAAACATCCGCGTCTGGGTTGTGCTTTCCAGCTTCAGAACGATCATAGTAGCCCGGTTTTACATGGGGCTGCGTTGCACAATAAATTTGAGTTTGTGCGCCTTGCTCGGGTGTTAACATTAGTACCATTTGTAGTTTGGATACCATGCGTAATAGGGTCTGAAATATTTTTGCGCCCTCTAATCCTTTGTGGGCAATGTTAGTGGCGATAGAGCCAGGATGAAGAACATAGGTTTTGATATTATCTGGGCCGAAACGGCGTTGCATTTCGAATGCTGAATGCACCACTGCCAACTTTGAGTTGCCATAGGCTTGCCATGAGTTATATGGACGGGTTTGTTGCAGCATATCTTGATTGCTGCCCTTTTCGTGTACTACGGATGCAACAAATACCACACGTGCTTCGGCGTTTTCCGCAGCCGTTTTCTTCAGTAATGGCAGAAGTAAATGAGTAAGGTGCATGGGGCCAAGATAATTGGTGCGCCAATGTATTTCATATCCATCTTTGGATAAATGGGGTTGTTTCCATTTGCCCATAATGTCAGAAAAGATACCGGCGTTGTTGATCAGAATATCCAGCTTGCCGTTAAAGGTTTGATGATACCAGCTAACGAAAGATTGAACGGAGATGGGATCAGTTGTGTCCAGGGTGTGGCCGGTAATTTGCGCAGGTCTGCCCTCGTTTTGTAAATCGTTATGCAGGCTTTCTACCATAGAATCCACTTTGCTTCTGGAAGTTACCACCACGTTTGCACCCCAGGCAGCGAGCGTCTTCGCTGTTTCATAGCCAATGGAGCCTACAGATGCTCCAGTAACAATGATATTTTTACCGCGCATGTCTTGCCGGGGTGCCATGGGATAGGGCGTGAATAGGGCTCTTAATCCGGCTTTAATCATAACGGGAATGTCACCTAGGGGCATGCGACTTCTCCTTGTTGTTGTTCTTGTTGCTGGGTTTCAGGTTGATGTGTCATTAAGAGCTGTTCGCTTAGCCGCCAAAGTTTTTCGCCATTTTCTATGTTGGAAGCATGGGGCGATACCGCTTTTTCTTTCATCATGTGAAGGTAAGCGCCGCTGCGTTGTGCCATTTCCTGTGCGCATGCTAAATAGATAACCGGCTCAGCCGCTTTTTCTGGAGAACGAAATAGCCATTTCATAATCGGGCTTAATAGGGGTTTAATGTAAGCTGGAGATTCTCTAGCAATATTGGAATTAATGGGGCCAGGACAAAGAGCGTGAATGGCCACGTTAATTTGTGATGAGGGATTGACCCTGCGGGAAAGTTCTTGCGCTAAAGTAGTTAAGTGTAGCTTGCTGAGGCCATAATATTTCATGCCTTCTTTCATGCCATAATGCTTAAATTCGCCAAAGCGATCGAAATCAATGGCATCGGAAGATTGGTGAGCCTCTGACGATACCAATATTACACGGCTGGGCGCATCTGGCTTAATGGGTAACACTTCGTCTTCAAGCCAGCGCTTTAACAACAGGCGGTTTGCTAGAAAATGTACGGCAAACATTAACTCAAAACCTTGTGCTGACTTGCGCGCATTGAGTGGCATCAGTCCGGCATTTAATACTGCGATATCCAGTTTGATTTTTTGTTGTTTAAGTTGGTCGCAAAATTGATGGACGGATACAAGGTCTGAAAGATCCACCTCCATCAGGGAGATCTTGTCGCTGCCGGATAACTTTTTAATATTCTGTAGCGCTTGCCGGTGGCCTGGGCGGCAAGCCATTATCACTTTGCCACCTTTTTGTGCCAGTTGAATGGCGATGGCTTTACCCAGTCCACTGTTGGCACCGGTTACCAAACAGGTTTTGCCATCGATTCGTAGCTCGGGGTCGAGTGGGCCGATTTGACCTTTATTATTAAATAGATCTACCAGCCCAGTTATCACCGCACTAATAACGCTTTTATGGCCAACGGCGTTGGCGCCACTGTCTTGGCTTTTATTTTTCATGGGGAATTCCATAGCGCTTACGATAAAAGGCGCATTGTTGTTCAATGATGTCGCGACTTAGCTTGAAATCTTCCAGCCGATAAACGTGCTTGCCATAGCGATGTTGCTTGTTGCGGTTTTTGGTTTCATGCACCGCTTGTATGGTGTTAGCGTTGTATTCGATGCCAGTAAATTGGTAGATGCGTTCTACTTGATCAATTGGATTTTTTACCAAGTCATAGTAGGACACATCAATGAACTTGTTTTCTGTTGCATGATTGCGAACATCAATGGAAAGCTGCATCAGCCTATTCACTTTGCGCAACCAGTGTTTTGCTACCAGCTCCGGGTTTACGTTGTCACTGAATACGCCACGTCCATGGGATACCATGCTGCAAAAAGACCCCGTGGTTTTTTGTGGGTCACGATGGGTTTGCACAATGTATGCTTCAGGAAAAACCTTAAGAATAATATCCAGGTATTCCATATGATGGGGTGTTTTCAGTACCCAATTTTTTGCTGGCCGCTGCCAGGTTAATACTTTTAACATAGTGCGGAGATATTCGTAGGCAGGGGTGTGATCCTGTTGTTCCAGCCAGTTTGCGTAGGTGGGAACATTCAAGGTGGCCTCGGGAGACTGGCTCATGAAGCACAAGTCTAAAAGCAGAACATCTTCTTCAGGTGCGTCGTGTTCAACGGGGTGTATGGCAAAGAATTCAGGTGCCAGATAGGCCAGACCTTTCTCTGCGGTTTTTGCCTGCGCGATACGCTTGTCTGGGTGGCCGGGTTTTTCTTTAGACAATGGAATAGGGTTTAAGGCTTCCCAGGATAACAGTGCCCGCATATTGGGATCAGAGGCCAAAAGACGATGAAGGGTGGTGGTGCCAGTGCGTTGCAATCCCGCGATGATGATGATTTTACCCAAATCAATTTGTTGGATTTCTGGATGTTGTTTTAGTAAAGCTTCCACTCTTAGGCGAGTAATCAGTGCATCTTCCAATCGTTTTTTCTGAATCAATTTTCCCATTGGGGTTAGATCTGCCTCTCGATTGATTGCATCCACCAATACAAGAAGGGGTTCCATAAACCATTCATCCCCAAAATCACTTAAACCGGTTTTACGCTTTGCGGTTTTAATCAGCTTGTCTACATTCAGGTCAGGAAAGGCACCCAGCTTTTCTGCAGCTTTGCCAATACGATTGAACATTGCAATCGGCAAAGGACGGTAGGGTTTATTGTAATTATTGGACGTTTCCGTAATTGCTTTAGCCATAAATCAGCTCGTTGGGGTTGAGGAATTGAGTTCAGATAATTTAACTACCCGTGTTTTAGGTTGGGGGTGAGCTTTAGCACGTATCCAGCGAAAGCACATAGTGCCACTTTGGTGACCGGTTGTATTAATCCAGTTGGGTATGCCTGGGTCTTGGTGTGCCACGATAATTCGCACGCTGCCATCTGCTTCATAGGTGGCGATATGTTTATTGGTGTGGATTCGGTAATGAGCGTAATCTAACGATTCCATCCAATAATTATTTAACTGAAAGTTCCAGTGTTCGCATTGCGGTGGCATGACTTCAATGATGAGTGCTTCATCGGCTGCCAGTGCCCAATGGCTGTGATAATAAATGATGTTAGGATCACCGCCGGCATTATTTGATACATCTGGATCAAACATGGGTAAGCTGTTGGAGTGTTTTTGAAAATCTCTGGCCCATTTTGCAAACAGTAACGAAGCACCAGCTACCAGTGTGCTGGTGGACTTTAGTCCCGAATCTATTAGCGCGGGTGTGAGTTTGCTGGGTTCATTGTTGTTGCTGATACCGTTGCCATTAATACGTTCAATGGTAAGATCCGCTGGGATTTCTTTGTCCCGATCCAGAAACGTTTGGCGCACAATTAAGTTGCCACTATCTGGTGCCATGGGCAGCCAATTTTTATCGTGTTTTTTGCAACTGACGATGATGGTAAAAGTGCCGTCCTCTTCGATCTCCAGTTCTGAAGCTTCTAAATAGCCTGAAGGTGGCATGCCGCCACCCTGACCATAATGACCAATTTGCGTGCCAAAACCTAAATATTTCACTGTGTTGCGTTTGCCAGAAATTCTGTATTCATACTCTCCGCTGATGGCAGCAGTTTGATAATAATTATCGGGGTTATCAGCACCCATTTTTACGGTTTCGTGTACCACTCTGTGCAAAACGGGGGATTTGGGGTCGGCGTGTTCAACAAAAGCCATTAAACCCGCACGGGTGAGCCGGGTTAAATAACGGTATCCTTCTGCTTGGCTAAAGGCATCCTTGGGCGTGCCAGGAAATTGCAATGAAGCACCAGCGGCTTTTAATGTGTCGCAAAACTCTTCCCAGGACTGACCGGATACGATGCGTTGTTCTGCCACGTCATTGGGTGTTTTTCCTCTTAGCTTGAGAAGGAATAGCGAAATTTTTCGAAATCCATTTAATATTTTTATGGCCAGCTTCATTTATATTCTTTCCAGTGTGGGTGTTATCTTTTCAAGTTGTCACTTCAACCCATAAATGCCTGCCCACCATCGACTGCAATGCTTTGCCCATTCACATAAGCGCATGCATCGCTACAGAGTGTTGCCACAAAATTCCCAATGTCGCTTTCGCAGTCGCCCACCTTTTTCATGGGGATGGAGTTAATAAAATAAGACGCTTCTTTCTCGTTATTTTCAATCCACCAATCCAAGCCGGGGGAGCGTGCCAGTGGTAAAATACAATTGGTGCGAATACCATCCTTGGCCCACTCGCAGGCTGCTGCGCGGGTTAAGGCGCGAATGGCATCTTTTACCGCTGCATACGCACCATAGTTGGAGCTGTCCCAGCGCTTTGCCGCGGTGGATGCTAAATTCACAATGCAGCCACCATTTTTCAAATAGGGTTGGCATAGCTTCATCAAGCGTAAGGTGGCCTGAGGCCCAGATTTCCAGCCGGCCTAAAAGGTTTCATCGCTCATTTCTAAAAGCGACCCCAGGCACATTTCCTGAGCGTTATTCACCAGAATATCCAAACGACCAAATTCAGCGATCACTGCATCCACTGTATTATCAAGAGACTTCGCATCTTTTACGTTGCAATGTAAAGCCAAACACTTGCCGCCGCGCTCTTTGACCAGCTCGCAGGTATGTTCCACTTTTTCAAGGGTTCTTCCGGTTGCTGCGATGATGGCGCCGTGCTGGGCCATGGCTAACGCAATACCTTGGCCTACGCCCTGGCCGGCGCCGGTAATTAAAGCCACTTTGTTTTGCAAGGAAAGGTCGCTCATGGCGGTTTGCTCTCTCATTTGGATGTGCCTATCGATCGTTAGGGTTCGTCCAAAATAAAATAATGACACACAAATTGCAATAAGATTGCATAAAGTGCTGGTTCATTGATGCTAATCGTCAATGCTGCATTTGACGTTCTAAAATAAAATGCTTTATAAACAATAGGATAGTGGTGCATCTTGGGTCTTTCTGTGTGTGGTTTTGGTGCTGTCTTTAGTCTAATTCCGCTCTTGTTTCAGCTGCATATACATTATGAGCCTAAATTTGATGCTAATTAGCCTAGTGTTTGTTAGGCTGGATTAACCCATATTTGTAAGATATGCATAAGTTGTTATGAGCAAAACTGCAATTAATAAAACAACAAGCTTATTGCGTAAGCCCGGTTCCACTCGCGATAAAGTTTTGAACGTGGCAGAAAAGCTGTTTGCAGAAAACAGTTACGACGGTACATCCATGCGAGAAATTGCCAAGGGCGTTGGCATCCGTGAGCCGAGTTTATACGCCCATTTTGCCAACAAAGAAGCCATATATGTTGCGGTAATTGATCGTGCATTGCATCCGTTTAGCAATGAAATGTTGTTGTGGAATGCGAGTAGTCTGTCCTTAAAAGATTTATATGATATTCCCCGTAAACTTATGGAGCTTCATGCCCAGCATCCATATTCTGCGATGATATTGCACCAGGAATTTAACAGTGCGCCACAAAGAATTAATTCTCAAGTTTTGCAGTGGCAAAAGCGTTTTGTGGAACAGTCGCAGGCCTTTATGGAAAGTTTACCCGAGCAGGAGCGCCAAGGCTTAAGTAAAACCAAAGTGGTAGCCAATATGAGTACTCTGACCAATATTATTTTGGGGTACTTTTCCTCTCAGGGTATGCGGCAACAATTGTTGGAGGGTGATTATGAGCAACAGGAGGCGTTTGAAGAGCAGGTGAGGTTGGTGACAAAGATATTTAAAGGTTTATTGATGTGATTGCTTTGAAGTAATAAATATTAAGTTTTCATTAGGCCAAGGCTTGAGTCAAAAGTAAGTGTCGTTACAGTCGTGTGTGCAGAGCTACGAAGTAACGGCATATAAATGCAGTTACGGAGCGGGTAGTTAGCTGTTTACATATAGTAATAACGACTTCTTTATCAGTGGTGCGATGGGTTTAATTAGCGGGCGAAGATAGCGAAACCGATTTAAGTTTTCCTGTTTGAAATCATCGAAGCTATGTTGCTGATAGTGCAACAACCGTTGCGAATTTTCTGTATCGGCCCAGTCGGCGTAGAGTTGTTCATTGCCAAAATCTGATTCATTAAAGTGCATACCAAAACCACAAACAGTGCCATTAAACATATCCTGATATCGAATCTGACAGTTTTTTCCTCCACCAATCAAATGTATTTGATTATGAGCCTCTGGCGTGGTGAGGCAGCGAATAAAGGCATCTGCCGCATCTTTTGGATGAATAAATTCAACTCGATTGTCTGGCGACATCTGTAGCGCCATCTTGGCTTGGTTAATATTGCTGTGACGCATGCGGGAATCGACCATGGCGCCTAATCGTAAAATAGCCCAGGGAGAATGGAGTTCTTGGATCATTTCTTCACATTGAATTTTTTGTTCGGAATAATGATCTGTTGCCAAAGGCGGTTCTTGTAATGTGCGTGGTGGAGGTTGGTCTTGCCTGTGTCCAAATACTGCGAATGATGAACTAAAAATTAAAGGCGGAGACTGGGTTTGTTTTTTTAGTACATTAAGAATATTTTTCGTACCCTCAACGTTAACCTTGTAAGCCAGTTTTGGATTTGATTCTGAAAATGGCGCAATAACGGCAGCTAGATGAATGATACCATCGACCTGAGTTACCAGGCGTTCAACTTGATGCTGGTTGCAAATATTTCCCCATTCAATTTTAAGGTTTGGCTTATGAGAAAGCTTCTTGGCTATGCGTTTGTTGGTTTTGTTTTCCAGATCAAAGGCAAAAACGACATGTTGATCTTGTAACAGCTTTTCTACAACCAGGCTGCCTAAATTTCCAAATGCCCCTGTTACTAATATTTTCATAAAAATTATTATCCTGAATAAATAGCTAGTTGCCCGGCCCAATAAGGTTTCAAATGTTGCTGTTGGTGTAACCAGCGAATAGTGTCGGTAAAGGTTTCTATTCCGGGGCGAAATTGAATATCGAAACTATCGATCACTTTCTGTGAGTCGGCTATTGGCCATTGTGTGGCGATTGCCATGGATTCCCGTGTAATAGGAAGAGATAGAGGGTAAATCTGTTTAACGGCTTCCATCAGATTACCCAATAGGCGCATTGCCACGCCAGGAACGGTGGGATTTAAAATATAACGGCCAGTGATCTGTGTTAATAATTGGTGAAACGCCTGCCATGGGTAGTAATGTCCAGCAACGATATAGCGAGCTTGTTGAAAATCTGATGTTGGAGGGTTTTCTAACATCAGACGATGCACCTTAGCTAAATCACGAGCATCAACACATTGGATGCCCGATGAAGTATTCGGAATAACTTTTAAGAGTGTAATGAGCGAGTGATTGGATTCATTTAGTTTGGGATCATATGGCCCAAATACACCGCTTGGATAAGTAACTTGCACGGGAACACCTGTGCTTTGCATGTTGCGTATATAGTATTCGCAATCTCGTTTTGATTTTGAGTAGGCATCTCGAGGAAAGCCTAATGGGGCGCGTTCATTAATAAACTTGGCTTGGGGGTTGAACAAAGCTCCCAGGCTGGACACGTAAAGAATATTTTTTATGCCCAGTTCATGGGCGCTACCAATAACAGAATCAATACTTGCTATATTACTGCGATAAACTTCATTTGCCTTTTTAGGGTCGAGGCTAACCATCGCAGCGGAATGTAAAACGGCATCGCAATCATCTAGAGATGTTTTTACTAACTCACGATTAGTCATATCGCCCTCAATAAATTCATCAACCGATAATCCATGTTGATGAAAATAGTGTTTGGCGAGAGCTTTATTGCGGACCAAAAGCTTTATTTGGTGACCGGATTTTAATAATTCCTTCGCTGTATGGGCACCTACTAATCCAGTTGCACCAGTAATAAATACTTTCATGGCGTTTTCGAAAAATGTCAATTATCACCACATTACCAACATCATACATAAATGTAAAATATGTATGATGTGGATTGTATGGTATGTTCGCGTTGAGAAGTTATGAATTCAATGGGTTGAATGGGTGAGATGAGAAGCAATGATTGGGGTGGTAACCCTCCTGAAAACGTAGAACAGGCGAAACAGAAGATTCTGAACGGAGCAATTACCTGTGTAGAGCGCTACGGGCTCAGCAAAACCAATATAAAGCGAGTTGCAGAAGAGGTAGGCGTTACACGACAAACTGTGTACCGTTACTTTTCTTCTTCAGATGAATTATTAACGGCTGTTTCATTCTTTGTAGGAGGAGGCTTAATGCAGAAGATGATTGCACACATAGGTAAGTTTACCTCTTTCGAAGATAAATTAATTGAGAGCGTGCTATTTTTAGTGAAAACAATTCCCAGTGATACATATTTGAATCAATATTTTTCGTTGAGCACGGATTATAGCTCTAATATTGAAATGGTTTTCAGTTCTAGTTCGCTGGAATACGCATATCAAGCTGTTAAGAGTATGTATAGCTTAGAGCCTATTAGTAAGCAGGAAGCGGCATGGTTACGGGGTTTATCGGAACATGCTTTGCGTTTAGTGTTGGCTTTGATTATTACACCGACTCAGAGTATTCGTACAAGAAGAAGTATGCGGAGGTATTTAGATCAATGGGTGCGCCCATTGTTAATTTTTGAGGTTTGATCTTCCTATTTTATTGAGAGTTTGAGCGGGGATGAACGATCTCTGCGTTAATGGTTTTTAATAAGTCGGATAAAGGTTGAGGTTTTGCCAGATAAAAGCCTTGTAGTGTGTCAACACCGTTTTCAATCAGTAATTTTTTCTGCTCTGCTAACTCGATTCCCTCTGCAGTAACGCTGAACCCTTGTTTTTTGCAAAACATAACCAGGGCTTCTAGCAATTGTGCGCCATCGGTATGAATGTGATCAGTAATAGACTTGTCAATTTTTATTATGTCAATGGGATAGCGCATCAGTTGCAGAATGGATGTATATCCAGATCCAAAGTCATCCAATGCCAAGCGAAAGCCAGCCTGCTTGAATAGGCATAAATTGGAAATTACCCGCTCAGTCATTTCTGCACCGAAAGTTTCTGTAATTTCCAGCACTATATTATTTCGATCTACATTGCGTCGTGATGTGGTGTTAATTACCTCATAGAAAAAATCATTGGAGCTTAGCTGGGCCGAAGATATGTTGATGGCAATTTTGCAGTCAGAGCCCAAGCTATGCAAAAGCTCAGGTAAATCATCGATTACTTTGTTGAGCACCCACATATCCAGATCCATAAATAAGCCACGAGACTCAGCGATGGGAATGAATTCTGCTGGTGAAACAAACCCGAGTTCTGATGAATGCCAGCGCATTAGTGCTTCTACGCCTGATATGCAACCCGTTTTCGCACAGTATAAAGGCATATAGTACATAGAAAATTCATCAAAACGCTTTAATTTAAGGTTTGCTTCAATGCGTTGTTGCCGTAGTGCCTTGTCCGCGAGTTCCTGAGAGTAAAAGGTAAATTGATTTTTCCCCTGAGATTTAGCCTGATACATGGCGGCATCAGCCCTAGTGATCAGCTGTTCTGCAGAGTTTCCGTCGTGAGGAAAGACAGCAATGCCAATGCTGGCTGTTATCGCTAGATTACCAAATTGGCTATTAAATCCATTTTCGAATAGCGCAAGAATCCGGTTCGCTACGATGGTGAGCGCGCTATCAGAATCGCTGTCTTGAATAATTACCGAAAATTCATCACCGGCCAGCCTTGAGATATCTTGCGCCATGCTCATAACTACGTCGGTTAGCCTGAGAGTGTGCTTTAATTGTTGTGCAAATTCTTTAAGTACCTTGTCACCTGCATCATGCCCATAGTTATCGTTAACAAATTTAAAGTTATCTAGGTCGATGTACAGCAACCCAATGCGCTCTTCTGGATTGGCGCGCTGTATAATTCCATCAACGCATTCAGTAAATATTCTGCGATTATATAGTTCAGTGAGGCTATCGGTTTCCGCTAAGGTCTTTATTTTTTGGAATGCATGAGCCCGTTGCGTGTTTAATTCTCTAATTGTATCTTCG
>JBFKSL010000032.1:0-15176 GCA_041626995.1 Ketobacter sp.
ACAAAAGGCCACTGAAGAAGCTGAGCGAATTGCTGCTGAAAGTAAAAAAATTGCCGACGCTTTGGACGTGTGTGATACCTCAGTTATGTTGGCTGATAATGAATTCAATATTGTGTACCTAAATAAAGCCGTTGTGAAAATGTTTGAGCATCGGGAGCAGGAGATTCAATCTGAGTTACCAAGATTTAAAGTGCCAACTTTAATGGGAATGAATGTTGATGTGTTTCATAAGAATCCATCCCATCAACGTAATATGATTGCAAAAATGAATGACGTGTATCGCACGGATATTAAAATCAGTTCGTTGACTTTCAAACTAACAGCTACACCACTGTTTGATGTTGATGGAAATCGAGCGGGTACAATTATAGAGTGGGATGACATTACAGAACGCTTGGCGAAAGAATTAGAGCAAAAACGCATTGCCGATGAGAATCGAAGAGTGCGAATTGCGTTGGATAACAGCCGAACCAATACCATGATCGCTGATACCGACCATAATATCGTGTATCTGAATTCTGCCATTCAAGACATGATGAGTAGTGCCGAAAAGGATATAAAGAAAGACTTGTCCGGGTTTGATTCCAGCCGACTAATGGGTGCCAATATGGATGTGTTCCATAAAAACCCCTCCCATCAGCGTTCTTTAATTAATGGTTTAAAAACCAGCTATAGAACAGAGGTGCACGTGGGTGGCAGAACATTTGATTTGGCTGCCAGCCCGGTTTTGGATGATGAAGGTAATCGTTTGGGAACGGTGGTTGAATGGGCCGACCGAACGCAAGAAATTAAGATAGAGAGAGAGGTGGCAGATCTGGTAGTTGCTGCATCTAAGGGTGATTTTAGCAAGTCTCTTGAAGATGAAGGTAAGGAAGGGTTCTTTAAAACCTTGGCTCAAGGCTTAAACCAGCTTATGCACGTAACTAATGATGGTATCAGCGATGTAGCCAATGTTCTATCTGCCTTGGCACGAGGTGATTTAACCCAGCGCATCGTAAAACAATATGAAGGTTTGTTTAAACAGCTAAAAGACGATACCAATTCTACTGCGGAAAAACTGGAAGAGGTGATTACCAAAATTTCTGAGGCATCTGGTTCGGTTTCTACAGGCGCCAATGAAATTGCTGCGGGTAATTCTGATTTAAGCCAGCGAACAGAAGAGCAGGCTGCTTCTTTGGAAGAGACAGCATCCAGCATGGAAGAAATGACTTCTGCCGTAAAACAAACCAGCGAAAACGCACAGCATGCTAATCAGCTAGCGAATAACTCTGTAGCTGTTGCGGAAACCGGTGGCCAGGTAGTGGAAAAAGCGGTAACCGCCATGACCGAAATTAATGTGGCCAGTAAGCGTATTGCCGATATTATTGGTGTGATTGATGAAATCGCATTTCAAACAAACTTGTTAGCATTGAATGCCGCAGTGGAAGCTGCGCGTGCCGGAGAGCAGGGCCGTGGTTTTGCTGTGGTAGCTGGTGAAGTAAGAAATCTGGCGCAGCGTTCTGCCACGGCAGCTAAAGAAATTAAAGATCTGATCCGTGATTCGGTTAATAAGGTGGAAGCCGGAACAGTGTTAGTGAATGAATCGGGCGAAACTCTTAGTAAGATTGTTGAATCCATCCAGGCCGTTTCAAAAATGATTGCCGATATTAACGTGGCGGCCAAAGAACAAAGCAGCAGCATTACCCAAATCAATCAAAGCGTGACGCAAATGGATGAAATGACTCAGCAAAACGCGGCCTTGGTAGAAGAGGCGGGTGCAGCAGGTGAAGCGGTTGCAGAGCAAGCGCGAGTGCTCAATGAACTGGTGGGTTTCTTTCAGGTGAACGAAGCAGTGATGGCTGCGCCTTCTGCCCCAGTTAGCCGCCCAGTTACTCAGGCAAAAGCCTCAGCGGCCCGTCCATCTGCCAAGGTAGACCATATGGATGATGAGTGGGAAGAGTTTTAGAGGTTAAGGCTTTGCTTGTTCTATTATTGTAAATCCTGAATCAGGCTGTTTTTAACAGCCTGATCTGCTTCTACTGCCTTTTCATATTTTTCATGATCAATGCCAAAAAACAAAGCCGCCCCTTGCTTTAGTTTGGATACCATGTTTGCGCTTAATTCAAACCGCAAGAAATGTACGGCTGAGGTTTTTTCCCCATCAGAGCGTTCAAGGTCTTCGTTAGCAATGGCGAAAACTTTGTCGCTGCCTTCCACCAGACACCAAATGGTATCCTCAATGCCCAACAGCTCGCGGGTCATTCGCCTGCGTTCGCCCACTTCAGGATACTCCAGCATAAAGGTGGCTTTCCAATTGTTTCCATCGGGAATCAATGGGTTGTAAGCATCCAGTTCCTCTTGAATTCCAGTGGCTTCAAATATTTTTTCGATACGCAACATTTCCTGTACTTGATATTGGATGGTGAGACTGTCTTCAAAATACAACGTGGCATGTTCACCTAAAGGCAGTTTGCGATTTTTTTTATGGGCCATAACCTTTTTGCGAAACTCATGTCTGACTTCGGCATATTTTTCCAGTGACATTAAGTTTGCTCTAGTAAGTGCTGTCATGGTCGTTTCCTAAAGTCCATAAGCATGGCGCAATAACGTCATGGGGTGAGTGGGTTTGTAATCCGTCAGGTGGGCCACCTGGGTGCCTGCCATAGGGCAATCGCTGCTCACATAGTCGGGTTCAAATTTTTTAATTTTATTTACCACTGGCCGGGCAATTTTTACAGAGTTTTCGTGGGTTTCCACTTTTACCGCATAGGTGCCGTCGTGGCCGGAGCAGCGCTCAATCACGTCCAATTCCGTATCTGGAATCAGTTTGAAGATATCACGTGTTTTCAAACCAATATTCTGTACTCGTAAATGGCACGCCACCTGGTAACTGATTTTACCCAGACCATTTTTAAAATCGGTTTTTAGTCGTTGTGCTTTATGACGTAAAAATAAATACTCAAAGGGATCGAAAAAGGCCTGCTGTACCTTTTTAACTTGTTCATCGTTTGGAAACAGCAGAGGCAGCTCTTGCTTGTACATTAATACGCAGGAAGGGATTGGGGCAATGATATCGAAACCTTCATCTACCAGTTTGGCTAATACAGGAATATTAGCGTCTTTGGCGGCGCGTACCGATTCTAAATCGCCTAATTCCAGTTTGGGCATGCCGCAACATTGTTCTTTTGGGACAAGCTCCAGGTGTATGCCGTTGTGTTGATAGACTTTAAAAAAGTCTTCGGCTAGATGTGGGCTGTTGTAGTTACCATAGCAGGTGGCATACAGTGCTACTTTTCCTGTGGTGTTATTGGCTGGAGTAACATTTTGCGCTTGTTGAAACTGCGGTGCAGATTTGCGTAATGTTTTTGCGTGATATTCCGGTAAGGGTGCCTCTGCATGTACGCCCAAGGTGTTTTGCAGAATATTGCGAAACGCTGGCTTCTTATTCATGGAGTTAACGGTGACATCAACCACTGGAATTGAAGCAAGCTTACTTACGGCATCGGTACTGGTAAGGACTTTATTGCGAAAACTGGTGCCATGTTGTTTAAAGTGCACTGCTTTTGCCCGTAGCATTAGGTGGGGGAAGTCCACATTCCATTCGTGGGGCGGCACATAGGGGCATTTGGTCATATAGCACAGGTCGCACAGGTAACATTGATCCGCTACTTTGATGTACTCGGATTTGTCCACACCGTCCACTTCCATGGTGTCCGATTCATCGACTAAATCAAAAAGCGTCGGAAAGGCATCGCACAGGCTCACACAGCGTCGGCAGCCGTGGCAAATGTCGTAAACGCGCTCCAATTCCTGATTTAGGCTGTCTTCGTTGTAAAAATCTGTGGACTGCCAATCAACTGGATGGCGAGTTGGTGCTTCCAGGCTACCTTCGCGAGGTGCACTGTTTTTTGGGGCATCGGCTGTCATGGTGTCTCTCTCAATTCTGCGTAGAGAAACTCAGGCAACAGCAGCATACCTGAGTGAAATGTGATGCTTAAACTTAGTCGTCCAGTGTATCCAATGCTTTTTGAAAGCGGTTGGCGTGGCTGCGCTCTGCTTTGGCTAAGGTTTCAAACCAATCAGCGATTTCATCAAAGCCTTCTTCCCGTGCGGTTTTGGTCATGCCTGGATACATGTCGGTGTATTCATGGGTTTCACCGGCAATGGCAGCTTTTAGATTATCGGCGGTAGCGCCGATGGGTAATCCGGTGGCGGGGTCACCTACTTCTTCCAAGTGTTCCAGATGGCCGTGAGCGTGGCCGGTTTCACCTTCTGCCGTGGATCGAAAAACCGAGGCTACATCATTGTAACCTTCCACATCGGCTTTGGCGGCAAAATACAGGTAACGGCGATTTGCCTGGCTTTCACCGGCAAAAGCGTCCTTCAGGTTTTGCTCTGTTTGAGTGCCTTTCAATGACATGATTTATCTCCTCTCCATTTTGTTGTTTTCTACAACAGGCCATTTGAAATTAGCAAACTGCTTAACAAAGAGGAACCGGTTTTTCATTGTTTATGTCAATTAGAGTGATTGAGTAAATCTATTATGCTGTGTGATGTGATTGATATCTTTGGGGTTTATGGCCTTTCGGTTGTGGCCTAAGCCCGTTGAGGAGGAGCCCCTTCCAGTAGCAAAATAAAGTTGTCCACAAAATGATCGATTTGCTTGTCGCTGAACATATCCCGACCCAGGATGCGTGAGGTCAGCGGAGCGATAGACACATAGTGAATCAAGGCCCCAATCAAAATGGTTTGCATGCTCATGGGGTCGATGGATGGAAGCAGATTCAGGGATTGCGCCAGTTTTACCAGATCAACACCCTGTTGCAGGTCGGTTTTCAGAAAGGTCTCGATCATCCAATCCAGTCTTGGTCCGGGTATAACAGATTCCTGGTACAAAATTTTAACCCACTCGGGGTTGGCAATGGTGAATTGAATCAACCCCTTACAAAGCTGGCGTACCATTTGACTGTGGTCTTTTCCTGCTGGGGCGGTAAGCAGGTCTTCCCCCAGGTAATGAGTCATAGAGTTGTTGCGCTGTTGCCAAATATGGCTCACGGTTTCCTTCCACAGGCGTTCTTTGGTTTCAAAGTGGTATTGAACCAGGGCTTTACTTTGCTCGGCCTGTTTTGCCACGGCTGCTATCGATGTGCCGTTAAACCCTTGTTTTGCAAATAGTTCTACTGCTGCTGCCAAAATTGACTCGCGGTTGTTTTGCTGATCATCTTTTTTCAAAATACTTTCCGTTGCGGCAAATGGCTTGACTTTCTCTATTTGCTATACGATCGTATAGTTCCCTTGGCCATAGCACAAGAGCAAGGCAAGGGTGGCTTTCTGTCATCATCTTACATAATAAAGAACAGACATCATGCGTTTTGATCCTTTTGTTGGTAGTAACCAAAAACCTAATTTTCAACAGCGCTGGGCGCGCTTTGTTGTGAACAATCCTTGGTTGTGTATATTTCTTTGTCTGGCTTGGGTGGCGGCTTCAGCCTATGGTTTCAAGTTTGCTCAATTCAATGCCGATAACCGGGTGCTGTTTTCAGAAGAGTACGAAGGCCTAAAGCGACTGGAGGCGGTTGAGGCAGAATTTTCCAAGGATGACACCCTGGTTATTTTGGTGCGCCCCCATAATGGAAAGATCTTTACCCGCGAAAATTTAACCTTGCTTACCGAGCTTACGGAAAAAGCCTGGACACTCCCTCGTACTCAACGGGTCGATTCTCTCACTAATTTCCAGCATACCCAAGTGGATGGTGATGATTTAAATGTGGTGGATCTGGTAACAGAGCCATCGCAGCTTAGTGATGAAGACATTCAACAAATTCGAAACATAGCCATTAACGAACCCAATATTGTAAAGAACGTACTTTCTGAAAAGGCACATGCGGCAGCGGTTGTGGTAACAGTGGTAACCGATGATCGTTCCGGTAAGGAAGCCTCCATGATTATGCAGCAGGCAGCGTTGATTCGCCAACAGATGCAAGAGCAATATCCCAACGTAGATATTATGTTTTCTGGCATGGTGGCATTTAATGATGCTACTCAGGTGAATACTCACCATGAATTAACCAGCACCTCAATGTACAGTTCACTAGCGATTTTGGTTTGCCTGTGTATTATGCTGCGCAGTTTGGTGTCGGTTATGCAAACCATGTTTGTGGTGACCTGCTCCATTATTATTGCCGCAGGCAGCATTTTGTTGTTTGGTGTGGAGTTAACTGCTGTTATGGCTGGTGCCCCTGCCATTATCCTTACCTTGGCCGTGGCCGACAGCATTCATATTTTGATTACCTATCAGCAACAGATTCGCAGTGGTGCTGAAAAGCATCAAGCTATGTATGAAAGCTTGCGCGTGAATGCTCAACCGGTTTTTCTAACCAGTTTAACAACCGCCATTGGATTCCTTTTCTTGAACAGTTCCAAATCGCCACCGTTTGCCGATATGGCCAACATGGTGAGCATCGGTGTAATGGCAGCCTGGTTGTTGAGTATGGTGCTGTTGCCTTCGTTAGTAATGATTCTTCCGCAACAAAAATTTCGTGGAGGAGATCATGATCATAGAATTATGAATGCCTTTGCCGATTTTGTAATTGATCATCGCGTACCCGTATTTGTTGTGTCGTGCATAGTGTTCGGTGGTTTGGCCAGCTTGAGTGTAAAAAATGAATTTAATGATGTGTGGACAGAATACTTTGATGAGACCATTGAAGTGCGTAAGGCCACGGACTTTATGCTGAAGGAAGTGAGCGGTCATCACCGTTTGCAATTTGCATTTCCCTCTACTGGGCCGTCGGGCATTATGGAACCCGAGTATATGCAAGGGTTGGCACTGTTTACGGAATGGGCGCGACAACAGCAGTATGTGGAATATGTTTCCAGCTTCTCTGATACCATTAAGCGATTAAATCGCGATATGAATCAGGGTGATCCAAGCTATTATGAAATTCCTGACCAGCGTGATCTTATTTCTCAATATGCGCTGATGTTTCAAATGTCTTTACCTTTTGGTTTGGGGCTGGAGAACCAAATCAATATGGATCAGTCCATGGTGCGAGTGAATGTGATGTTGGGTGGTTTAAGTTCCAATGACATCATGGCGTTTGAAGAAAAGGCCCATCAATGGATTAAACAAAATCTTCCCTCCTATATGCATGCCCATGGCATCGGTTTTGATTTGTTGCTGGGTGAGCTTTCTCATGAGAACGGTCAGGGGATGTTGGTAGGGACCGCGTTGGCCTTAGTGGTGGTATCCCTGTTGTTGATTTTTGCCTTGGGTTCTTTGCGCTATGGGTTGCTAAGCATGCTGCCCAATTTGTTTCCGGCGTTTATCTCTTTTGGTATATGGGCCTTGATCGATGGCCAGATCGGAATTTCTGTGAGTATTGTTGCCTGTATGACGCTGGGAATCGTAATTGATAATACGGTGCACTTTTTAAGTAAATATACTCGAGCCCGTTACGAAAATAACCTGTCTACGGTGGAAGCTACGCGCTATTCCTTTAAAACCGTGGGTGTCGCACTGGTGGCAACTACCTTGGTGATCTCTGCTAATTTCAGCATGATGGCGCTTTCTCATTATTATCCTAATGCCAGTATGGGGCTATTAACGGCCATCACTGTTGCTGTGGCGCTATCTGTAAACTTCCTCTTTTTTGTGCCGGTTTTGATTTTTATTGATGGGCGACAGGAAACAATTCAAAAAAACGAGCGATCAAAAAATTCACAAACTGATCATTTACTTTCCAGTGCGTAGGCTGTATAAACTAAGTCATATCGGTAAAGGTAGTACACACCACAACCAATATCGGGAGTGTTTATGGAAGCATGCTCTGTTTTTTCGTCGAAAGAAGTTCGCCGTCTTGTGCGTCAGCAATTGTCTGGCAATCATGGTATCCAAGCCAGCGTTGAAATTGAGCATGAACACATTCCCGTTACCCTTTCAGATATCTCCAGTTTGGGTTTTGCTGCATTAATCCAAGCAGAATCAGCCCATCAATTTCACATCGGTAGTCGTATTACCATAAAAATCACGCCGCTAAAGGGGCAAGAATATTTTGTAAATGGCGTGGTTATCGATAAACAGCAACGGGTTGCTGAGGCAAAAATTGCCTGCTTGATTCAGCATGATCAAAGTCCTGGTCATGGCTCGCTAACGGCGTTGGAGTTAGGCTCCGGTCAGTATTTGAAAGGCCAGTTTTCTCATCCATTTTATTTTCAACAAAATTATTTTTTTGATTTAGATTCTATTTCAAAACAAGGCTTCACTATCACCAATATTGATTCTGGTTGCTTGTTGTTGAGTGGTATGAAGTTGCGCCTAAAGCTTGGTGTATGCGATAGCACCGAAGTCTTGGAAGGTGTGATTTCGGAAGTAACTTTAACGGACTCAAACCTGTTGCGTTGCTTTGTTCGCGTGCCCAGGATGAGTCGTAGCACTGCAAAACAAATTACCCAGCATTTGTTTCAGCATTTGGATATCACGCCTGTTGAGCTAAAGCATGCGGGCTTTAAAGCGTATTGTGTTAAAGAGCTGGTGCATTACAAATTTGTTGAAACCAAAGAAGAATATGAGCAAGTGCTACGTGTGCGGCGGAAGAATTATTCGGGTAATCAAAAAGTGGCGCCAGATACGCCGTTAGAGAAGATGTCCTACTTTTTTGATGAGTACAGTCAGATTCTTATGGCCTGTCATCAAGATAAAGTCATTGGTAGCGCTACTATGATTGTAGGCAATCCTGGCATTCAGCCCAATGAAATTGAGACGCTGTTGAGCGAGGAAGAAGTAGCGAAACTACCCGATGGTAAAAACTCAGTAGAAATTGCTTGTTTCTGTCTGAACGAAGAATATCGCAATACCGATATTCTGCATGGCTTGTTTGAGCATATTTATATTAATGCAGTAATGACCGGGCGTCGTTATTTGTTGATTAGTAGTGATTTTAAGTTGCTACGTTTATATAAAGGTATTGGTTTTAAAGAAACCGGTTGTGGTTTTGTTCAACCCAAATATAACGATCTGCCCATGAAGATTTTGGTTGTGGATAAGCTCACTGCTAAATGGGGAAAAGGCATGAATCCACTTGCCTGGTGGTTTGTTTGGGGTAAGTCCAGCTCTTATTTGCAGGATCGGGGAGTGATTCGCTATTCGCCATTAGAAAGGGCTCGCGTGCAGGTGAGTCGTGCTTTATTTTCTATGGCATTGGTAATGCGCAACGGTTATCGAAGAATAAAAGAGGCTTCGCAATCTGTGAGTTTGGGTAAGGCCAATAAGATAGATGCTGTTGTGACGGAATACAGCGGCAACCGCGCTTAGTATGGCTGCCGCTGTTGTTGAGTAGTGCTGTTAAACTATTCTACTAAATTGTTAATACCCACTTCTGCATCAACATCAGCATCATAATCAACGCCTTCCACATTGAAACCAAACAGCTGCATAAACTCAGTGCGAAAGCCCTTAAAGTCACTGATGTCGTGCAAATTCTCAGTGGTTACTTGAGGCCACAGCTCTTCCACCTGTTTTTGGATCTCTGGTAGGATTTCTTTTTCATCAACACGATTGCGATTGTCGTCATCGCGACGTGGGCTGTCGTTGTATAGGCACTCAGTAAACAGGCGATAAATCTGTTCAATGCAACCTTCGTGGCTGCCAGCTTGCTTCATGATTTTAAACAGCAGCGCCAAATACAGAGGCATCACCGGAATGGCCGAACTGGACTGAGTTACCACGGCTTTCAATACCGATACGGTAGCATCGGTACCTTGTTCGCGCATGGCGGCACCGGCACGATCCAGATCTTTTTTAGCGGCGCCGATGGTGCCATCCCAATAAATGTCACGGGTAACTTCTTCGCCAATGTAAGTGTAGGCTGTGGTTTTGCAGCCTTCTGCTAGCACACCGGCTTCGCTCAGCGCTTTAATCCACATTTCCCAGTCTTCGCCACCCATTACCGCCACGGTGTTATCGATCTCTTCCTGTGTGGCAGGTTCTAAGGTGAATTCTTTGATGATTTCCCTGTCGGTATCCAAACCGGTTTGGCTAACGGCTTTACCAATGGGTTTGAGGGTGGAAGAGTGCAATACACCGGTATCAGGGTGTTGACGGCGAGGAGATGCCAGGCTGTAAACCACAAGATCTACTTGGCCCAGATCCTCTTTGATCAGATCAATGGCTTTGGCTTTTATCTCATGGGAAAACGCATCCCCATTAATGTTTTTGGCATACAGACCGGCAGCGTCTGCCGCTTTTTGAAATGCCGCAGCGTTATACCAGCCTGCGGATGCGGTGCGCTTGCCTGCGGCTGCTTTCTCAAAAAAGATACCAATGGTGCTGGCGTTGCAACCAAATGCAGCAGTAATGCGCGAGGCAAGGCCGTAACCCGTGGAGGAGCCTATTACCAAAACGCGCTTAGGGCCGTTACTTACTGCTCCCTGACTTTTTACGAATTCGATTTGCTTGTTTACGTTAGCTTCGCAGCCCACCGGGTGTGAGGTGGTGCAAATAAAGCCTTTAACCCTAGGCTTGATAACCATAGTGTTTCCTTTTTCTCATAAGATGGTGGGTAAAGTTGGGCCTATATTAATGGTGGTGAAGAGCCAAGGCCAGTGCCGTAGAGCTCACAGAGGCAGAATTTATGAATTCTTACAATTTTCGCTATCAGTGGGCTCTGTGAGCTAAGGTGTAAACATTGAGCTGTGACATTGAGCGTCTTCACAAAGCTGGTATTTTGGATAAATAGTAAAAGAAAAGAGGCCATAAAAGGGTGAAAACAATAACGATTGCCATGGTGGGCTCCGGTGGTACCGGGGTTGTGGCATTGGGTGACATGTTGCTGCAACTGGCAGCAGGTAAAGGTCTTTTTGGTATCATGCGTAAGACCTTTTCACCGCAAATTCGCGGTGGTGAATCCGCTTCTATCGTCCGTTTATCTGCCGAGCCGGTGGCCAGTTTCGATGGCTGCATAGATCTTCTGCTGATTCTGGACTGGAACAATTTTCAGCGCTTTAGTGATGAGATTGTCATTACCGAGAACACATTAGTGGTTCAGGATGCCCAGGCAGGCCAAGCGCCTGAACTGGATGCATTGAATTCACCGTTGCAGGTGGACTTTAGTGGCATGGCGGATTCATTGGGTTCCTCCTATGCTAATGCTGCTGCGCTGGGTTATCTATCTGCTTGGATGCAGTTGGATTCAGCGCGGCTTTTGTCTGTGCTGTCGCAGCGATTGCATTTGTCTGAGCAAGATGCGGAAGTGGTTTACCAAGTGGCACAGCAGGGCAGCAAAGCTTACGCAAATTCCCCCCTATCTTTAACGCCTCTCACAAACACTCAGTCCCATGACTCTTACTGGTTGGCCACAGGAAACCAAATGGCCGGGCTGGGCGCCTTGGAAGCGGGAGTTCGCTTTGTGGCAGCTTATCCCATTACCCCTGCCTCTGATGCATTAGAGTGGATTGCGGGGCGCATTGAACAGATTGGCGGTCATTTGGTGCAAGCAGAGGATGAGTTGGCCGCAGTGAATATGGCTATTGGTGCATCCTATGGGGGCGTGCCTGCCTTTACCGCCACCTCTGGTCCTGGTTTAGCATTGATGTCGGAATCTATGGGCTTGGCGGTGGCCAGTGAAACGCCATTAGTTATTTTGGATGTGATGCGCGGTGGCCCTTCCACCGGCATTCCCACCAAAAGTGAGCAAAGTGATTTTAATTTGGCGCTATATGGTTTACATGGGGATGCGCCTCACATTGTGCTGAGTCCGCTCTCGATTCCTGATTGTTGCAACACCGTGGCTTGGGCCGTGCGGTTAGCCTCGGAATTGCAAACGCTGGTGGTGGTTTTATCTGATCAGTTCCTGGGCCAGTCTGCACAAATTTTCCCGCCTATCGCAGAAACCCAACATCAGGCTCATTTGTTGAAGGCCGATTTATCAACGGCAAATGAGGGAGAAGACGGTTTTAATCGTTATATTGATACTGAGTCGGGCGTTTCACCCATGGCTTTGCCGGGTCAGGCCGGAGGGGAATACACAGCCGATGGTTTGGAGCATACAGAAAATGCCATTCCTTCGCCTCGAGTGCAGGATCACAGCAAACAGTTGGATAAGCGATTACGAAAACTGCGTAATCATCAATATGGTGATCAGTGGTGTGCAACCAAACCTGCATGCGAAGGCTCGGCGGGTTGTCTGCTGCTGTGTTGGGGGTCGTTGTATGAAAGTGCATGCGAGGCGCAGCAACTTCTACAAGAGCGCGGTCATTCCGTGGATGTAATGGGGGTGCGTCTACTAAGCCCGCTTCCCCTTGAGGAATTGAATAAGCAGCTCAAGCAATACAGCAGTGTCGTTGTGGTAGAGCAGAACCATCAAGGGCAATTCTTTCATTATTTACGTTCGCTGGGATTGGAAACCAATGCGTTGCACTGCTTTGCTCAACCGGGGCCGGGTTTGCTTTCTCCCACTACGATGGCGAACAAGTGTGAAGAGGTAATGGTTAATGAAGCCTAAACAGTATAAAAGCGGCATTAAACCCATATGGTGCCCTGGTTGCGGTCATTACAGTGTTCTAAATGCCATTACCAAAGCCTTTGCGGCGGAAGAGTTGGCGCCGGAAAATTGTGTTTTGGTGTCGGGTATTGGCTGCTCTTCGCGATTGCCAGCGTATGTGCACAGTTATGGTTTTCATGGCGTACATGGCCGTGCTTTGCCCATTGCCACAGGGTTAAAAGTGGCGCGGCCTGACTTGAACGTGGTGGCTTTGGGTGGTGATGGCGATGGCTTGTCTATCGGGGGAAACCACTTTATTCACGCATGCAGGCGTAATGTGAATATGGTGTACATCATAATGGATAACGAAGTGTATGGTATGACCAAAGGTCAGACTTCACCCACCACGCCTGAGGACTGGGATCACAGTAAACTCACTCCCCACGGCACAGATGTGCCTGCCATTCAGCCTTGCTCGCTGGCCCTGTCTGCCGGAGCCAGTTTTATTGCGCGAGCCCATTCTGGTGATGCCAACAGAATCGCACAAATTTTAATTGATGCCATGCACCATCCTGGTTTTGCCTTCATCCATGTGCTGAGCCAATGTATTACCTTTTGTCCAGAGCAAAGTCACTGGAAAAAAATCATTCAGGTGCGTGAAGAAGTCACCGATGATCCTCAGCAGGCTGCTCAATTCTTGCAAGGGGATAACGGCTTTTCCGTTGGTGTTTTTTACCGCAATCCGCGCCCGGTTTGGCCCCACCCCAGCCAAATTGATAAAGAAATAAATTTAAGGCAAGGATTTCAGCACAGTATTTGATACTCTTAAAGAAAAGGCCTGCGGGAAGAACAGCATGGACGAAGCACAAGAAAAGGAATTTAAAAAGCAAATCGTCACAATAAAACTGGAGCTGGTTGAACGGATGCAGCAGGGCCATACTGAAACCGTGCAATTAGATCAAAGCCGAGTGGGGCGATTATCCCGAATGGATGCTTTACAAGGGCAGCAAATGGCACTGGAAGCGCAGCGTCGTAATGAGCAAAAAATTATGGCTTTGGACGGCGCTTTACGTCGAATGGAGGCCGGCGATTTTGGTTACTGCTTTGTTTGCGGTGATGAGATTCCATTGCCTCGACTGCAAGTTGACCCCACGGTTACCCGTTGTATAAATTGCACCAACGTCGATCCAGAAAATTGAAATTACTTGGGTAATAACCCTTTCCGAAACTGCCCAGGAGAAATGCCTGTCCACTGTTTAAATGCACGTATAAAAGAAGCGGTTTCCGTATATCCCACATGGTGAGCGGCTTCCTTTATAGAAGTATTCTGTTGGCTCAACCAATAAATGGCCCGTTCCCGGCGAACGCTATCTTTTAAAGTTTGAAATTGGCTACCTTCTGCGGTGAGTTTGCGGCGTAATGTGCGGGATGTCATATGCAGTTGATCAGCGATGTCTTCCAAAGTAATGCTTTGCAGATCCTCACATTGTTTTAGCATCAGTAAAATGCGGTCTGTTTGAATGTCCTCAAACTTAAGCTTTCTAAACCACACTAAAGGTACTTTGGCCAAGTAACGTTGTAGCTGTTCATCATTACGTTTTACGGCAGAATCTAATACACCTTGTGGCCACACCATATAATTTTCTTCACTGGAAAAATGGGTGGTGCAGGGAAACAGTAACCGAAACTCCTCGTGGTATTCCGGTTGTGGCATCACTAAGTGAACCGATTTTATGGCAATCACATCGGAGATCAGCCAGCTCGGAAAACGATGCCAAATCAGCATCAACAGCTCTATTAAAATATGGCATGGATCTTTCTCTGGTTTGGTCAGATTCAAACCGACGATGGTGTGCGCTTCTTGTTCTTTAATTTCAAATAGAACCGATCCGGTAACCAAGGCATAAAAGCGCTGGGTTTCGTGCATGGCTTGGCGCAGGGTGCTGCAATGAATCAAGCGCTCACAGAGTAGGGTAAAAATGCCAAAACGGCACTGCTCTGCCGCTAGCCCCATAAATTCATCGTCGCTATCCACCATCACTTTATTTAAAACCCGAGCCAATTGATAAGGTGCAAGACGAGCGCTTTTCTCTCCTAGCAGGCCATCGGGAATGGCTGCGTAGCGGCAAATATCTGCTACGTTTAATCCTAGTTGCGCAGCGGTGTCCAGGTAGCGACGTGCAAAGTGGCTGGAAACTGTATGATTGGTGTGCGGTGTTTTCACTGGCTGTCCGGTTTAGGTAATAAAATGGCCGCGTGACTGAGTATTCTGGCTATTTAAAGGGATCAAAGCAAGAGTCATGTCCGATATTGCTAATTAAATGGCTTGATGGATCATTGAGGAGGCGTGCCGCATCCGCCACAATTTTGCTTTTCAGTCACCCAATCTGAGGCTTAACCGCATGGACACCAACAACGAAGAAATTGAACTGTTTCGCGACATGGTTTTACGTTTCCTGGAGCAGGAAATTGAACCCCATTTTGAACAGTGGGAAAAGGATCACCTGATGCCCCGCAAAATTTGGAATGTCATGGGTGAAGCGGGCCTGTTGTGTGTGGATATGCCGGATCAATACGGTTCAGCTGGAGCAAGCTTCGACGTAGGGCAAATGATTCAATGGGAAATGTCGCGCTTGGGTTACGGTGGTCTGGGTACAGGTTACAACATTCACGCCAATATCTGCGCACCGTACATTAATAATATAGGTAACGAAGAGC
>JBFKSL010000033.1:0-15094 GCA_041626995.1 Ketobacter sp.
ACCTCTCATTCTAGTCGACGGCTCCTCCTATTTATATCGAGCCTTCCACGCAATGTTCAAAGCCGATTTGCGAAATGCCGCTGGCCAGCCAACTGGCGCTGTCAGAGGCGTGGCTAGCATGCTTCGAAAGCTTAAAAAAGACTACCCAGACAGCCAAATCGCCGTGGTATTCGACGCTAAAGGAAAAACCTTTCGAGACGACCTATTCGCTGAATACAAAGCCAATCGTCCACCCATGCCGGACGACCTTCGCGAGCAAATAAAACCCACCCATGAAATCATCCAAGCCATGGGCATGCCTTTACTAATTATCGAAGGCGTGGAAGCCGACGACGTTATTGGCACACTAGCGCACCAAGCCACAGAACAAGGGATTGAGGTAATTGTCTCAACCGGTGACAAAGACATGGCTCAACTGGTCAACGATCACGTCACCCTAATCAACACCATGACCGAAACCAAAATGGATCGGGATGGCGTGATCGAAAAATTCGGGATTCCCCCAGAACTGATCATCGATTTCCTTGCCCTAATGGGTGACAAGGTAGATAACATTCCTGGCGTTCCCGGCGTGGGAGAGAAAACAGCTTTGGGATTACTCCAAGGCATCGGTGGAATTTCTGAACTCTACAACAACCTGGACACCATAAAAGAATTACCCATCCGCGGAGCCAAAAGCCTCCCCAAAAAACTGGAAGAAAACAAAGACAAAGCACTGCTATCCTACGAATTAGCCACCATAAAAACAGATGTGGAATTGGATCTAGGGCCAAAAGATTTAACACAAACACCACCCGACCTCGAAAAATTGCGGGAACTCTATACCACTCTTGAGTTCAACAGCTGGTTACAGGAACTCGATGGCGATTCAGGTGAAGACGACAGCAATACCAAGCCAGACATCGACGCCCAATACGATTGCGTAATGGACGAAGCAAGCTTCAACCAATGGCTGGAAACCATTAAACAAGCCGACGTGTTCGCCATCGACACCGAAACCACCAGCCTAAATTACATGCAAGCGGATCTGGTGGGCATTTGCATTTCGGTAGAAGCTGGCAAAGCCGCTTACATTCCCGTAAGCCACGACTACCCTGGCGCGCCAGAACAGCTCAATCGTGATTGGGTAATAGAGCAACTCAAACCCATTCTAGAATCGGAAACACCAAAAAAAATTGGCCAGAACTTAAAATACGATCAAAGTGTATTAGCGCGCCATGGCATTAATCTAAAAGGCATCGCCTACGACACCATGCTGGAATCCTATGTTTTAGATTCCACCGCAACCCGGCACGACATGGACAGCCTGTCATTAAAATACCTGGGTCATAAAACCGTTTCCTTTGAAGAAATTGCTGGCAAAGGCGCCAAGCAACTCACCTTCAACCAAATCGATTTGGAAAAAGCTTCACACTACGCAGCGGAAGATGCCGACATCACATTACGTCTTCACCAAACACTGCACCCCAAGCTCATTGAAGAACCAACGTTAAAAACCGTCTTCGAAGAAATCGAAATGCCACTGGTTTCGATTCTTTCCAAAATAGAACGTACCGGCGCCCTCATCGATGCCGACATGCTGCGCTTACACAGTCAACAACTGGCCAAACGCATGTTGGAGCTGGAAAAAGAAGCCCATGACTTAGCCGGACAAACTTTCAACCTGGGCTCACCCAAACAACTGGGCGAAATCTTGTTTGAAAAACTTGGCCTGCCAATCATACAAAAAACACCGAAAGGCGCACCCTCCACAGCAGAACCTGTTTTACAAGAACTGGCATTGGAATACCCCTTACCTAAAGTGTTAATGGAGTACCGTGGTTTAAGTAAATTAAAGTCCACCTACACCGACAAACTGCCTGAATTAATCGACAGCCGCAGCGGTCGCATCCACACCTCTTATCATCAGGCCGTGGCGGCTACCGGTCGTTTATCTTCTTCTGATCCGAATTTACAAAACATTCCTATCCGCAACGAAGAAGGACGCCGCATTCGCCAAGCCTTTATTGCCAAACCGGGATGCAAACTTTTAGCGGCAGACTATTCACAAATTGAGCTGCGCATCATGGCTCACTTATCCGGTGATGACAGTTTATTAAACGCCTTCAATCAGGGGCTAGACATTCACAAAGCCACCGCCGCCGAAGTCATGGGTGTTGGCATTGATGAAGTTACCAGCGAACAACGACGCAACGCTAAAGCCGTTAACTTTGGATTAATTTATGGCATGTCGGCATTTGGTTTAGCCAAACAATTAGGCATTGGCCGTAAAGAAGCGCAAGACTATATCAATTTGTATTTCGAGCGTTACCCAGGCGTTCATAACTACATGGAAAGCATACGCGAACAAGCTGCGAAAAACGGATACGTTGAGACATTATTTGGTCGCCGCTTACATTTGCCAGAAATTAATTCACGCAATGTACCCCGCAGACAAGCAGCGGAACGAACGGCAATTAACGCACCGATGCAAGGCACCGCCGCAGACATTATTAAACGCGCCATGATTGCTGTTGATGCCTGGCTAGAAAAGGAACAACTGGAAACACGCATAATAATGCAGGTGCATGATGAATTAGTGTTCGAAGTTCCAGAGCAAGAATTGGAATTGATCACAAAAAATGTGATCGAGCTAATGCAAAGCGCAGCTGTAATAAAAGTTCCCTTGCTTGTTGAGGCGGGAGTAGGTGATAATTGGGATCAAGCTCATTAGCTTAGGCGAGTATCCCCAATGCTCTGCTTAATATCCCCCTAATGGGCGTATAACTATAACAATGGAAGCGGGAGCCCTTAGACCAACTGGTCACTAGGTTTGAAAAATTTCCCCAAGATTTTTCAAAAAAAAGTGAAACTAAATCCAGTTTTCGTAGTCTTAATCTATGAAGCTAAGGCAGCAATCCCAAGCCGAGTCTCTCGGCTACAGCAAACCGGCTTTCCCCCAAGAGCCGGACACTAAGCCGGTAGTTTGCCCCAAGACTACCGGCTTTTTTTTATTCAAAATTTTACACACCCACCAACAAAATTTGTTTAGAACTCCAGCAATCAGCCAAGCTCTTAACAACTATCCCCCTCATACCTAAACCACTGCTCCAAAACCCCTCTCGCTTCCTCAACCCCGCTTTTATCCAAAGAAGAAAACAACTGCACCGAAACCTCACCCCCAAGCGCCTTCAACTCCTTACGCACCGCAAACAACGAATTCTTCGCCGGCCCACGTTTCAACTTATCCGCCTTGCTCAACAAAATATGCACTGGCATCTCATAATGACGCGCCCACTCCAGCATCATCAAATCAAACTCTTTCAACGGGTGGCGCGCATCCATTACCAAAAACAGGCCTGCCAAACACTCCCGCTTTTCCAAATACTCCCCCATGGTGGCCTGCCATTCCTTCTTCAACCGTTCCGGCACTTTGGCAAAACCATAGCCGGGCAGATCCACCAAACAACAATCCTCATTCACGCGAAAGAAATTAATCAACTGCGTACGACCAGGGGTTTTACTGGTGCGCGCCAAGCCAGAATGATCCACCAAAGTATTCAAGGCACTGGACTTTCCTGAATTGGAACGACCCGCAAAGGCTATTTCCAAACCTTTCTCAGGGGGGCATTGGGCCAACTTGGCCGCACTGATCTCAAATTGAGCTTGCCGCAGTAACGCGGTGAAATTCTTCATATCCGTTCCAGAAAAGGTGAAATTGTCGGCATTTTCCACAATATTCCACTCCGCTGTAAAGGGCATTACCGCTTAAGCGAGGATTGTTATATAATCCCCCAGATTTTTTACGCACGCTTAGAGAGAGGGGCTCCGCTACCGCGGTTGCCTTGCCAATGACCAACCGCCTCAGGCGGACCAAGGGTATAAAGAGGTTCTTCATGAAAAAATTGATGATTGCATCCGCAGTAATGGCGCTGGGCCTGTCCTTCAACGTTCAAGCCGAAGCCCCCGCCAAGTACAACATGTATTGTGTTGCCTGCCATGGCACTGGCGCCGCTGGCGCTCCAAAAACAGGCGATAAAGCTGCCTGGGAACCTCGCATGAAAGCTGGCATCGATGCCATGGTAGAAAGCGCGAAAAAAGGCAAAAATGCCATGCCACCTATGGGCCTGTGTAACGATTGCAGCGACGCTGAAATGAAAGAACTGATTGAGTATATGGCCAAGTAATCAGGCCACTGCCGATAACTCACTGAATTTTTTATTGTTTTGTAGGACTAGTATTTATGAAATTGGTAGCAAAAGCGCTGATTTTAGCTGCAGCTTGCGGCTTAACAGCGAACGGGGTTCAAGCTGCTGGCGATGCAGAAGCCGGCAAAAATAAATCTGCCATGTGTGCTGCTTGTCACGGTGCTGATGGCAACAGCATGATACCTAACTTCCCTAAACTGGCGGGCCAGGTGGCTAGCTATACTGCCAAGCAACTGGCCGACATCAAATCCGGTGCTCGTAACGTGCCAGAAATGATGGGTATTGTTGGCGGTCTATCCGAACAGGATATGGCGGATCTAGGCGCTTTTTACGAAAGCCAAGCCGTTAAAGGTGGCACCGCCGACCCAGAGCTGGTTGAGCGTGCCGAAAAATTATTCCGTGCCGGTAATGCTGCTGAGGGCGTAACGGCCTGTGCCGCTTGCCACGGTGCTACCGGTAAAGGTATGCCAGAAGCCGGTTTCCCTGCCTTAGCTGGTCAACATGCAGCCTACACGGAAGCTCAACTGAAAGCCTTCCGCGCCGCTGGCCGTGAAGACCACGAAGGTAAACGTCGTGAAAACGATGGTGAAGGCAAAATGATGCGCGCCACTGCTGCTCGCTTGAGCGACGACGACATCAAAGCACTGGCTAGCTACATCAACGGTTTATACCAATAAGCTTGTGCGTATAGCCCGTGATCAAAAGGCAGCTTAGGCTGCCTTTTTTGATGGAATCCATGACCAGTTAACACATTCAGGCTCCATTCAGTTGGAACCCAGCACAATCACCATAGTCGAATCTACTTTACGGAAATCAGGATCGCCCATATGAATAACCACAAACTCGCCACCCTGCTCTTTGCCACATTACTCACTCTTGCCTCTAGCTGGCTGTCTGCCGCCACTTACAAAGAAGGCGTGGATTACGATGTGCTGGCTCAACCCGGCAAAGTGGAAGTACCTGGCAAAATCGAAGTACGTGAATTCTTCTGGTTTGGTTGTCCACACTGCTTCAAGCTGGAAACCAATATGAAAAACTGGAAAGCCAACTTGGCAGAAGATGTTAACTTTGTAGCCACACCCGCAGCCATGAACAAAGGTTGGGTTAACCACGCTCATGCATTCTATGTAGCAGAGGCGCTGGGCAAACTGGAAGAAATCCAGCCCAAGCTGTTCTATCAGATTCACGTGGAAAAAAAGATCACCAATACCCAGGATGATCTGGCCGCATTTTTCGGCAAGTTTGGGGTGAGCGAAGGGGACTTCAATAAGCTATTCAACTCATTCTCCGTGCGCGTAAAAGTGCGCCAGGCTGATGCCATGGCAAAAACCTATCGCCTGCGCGGTGTACCAGCCCTGGTGATAAACGGCAAATACCTGGTGAAAGCACAATCAGGCCGAACCTTCGAAGACATGCTGCAAGTGGTGGACTTTTTGATCGAAAAAGAGCGCACTGCGTCGAAAGTCGCTAGCGCAAGTTCTTGATAGTTAAAATGCAATCTAGCAGCTGGGCAGGTGGACACTTCTTCTATGCCCAGCTCATCTTTACCGAAAAATTCACAGAAATTCCCTCACATTCCCGTTAAAATGCCGGTTCTCAGCCTACACTTAAACCGATCCTTGGATTTCTGAACTGAGTGGAACAGTGAATTTCGAAATCAACCCAAGCGCCCAATCAAGCTTCAACCCCAGTGACCACCCCAGCGTGTTACGGCTGCTAAGCTATAACATTCAGGCGGCCATCGGCACCAGCTCGTTCCACCATTACCTAACCCGCAGCTGGCGCCACGTCATTCCTGGTTGGCGAGGCCTACAACGGCTGGACCGCATTGGCCAGGTGTTAACCCATTATGATCTGATTTCCCTACAGGAAGTGGATGGTGGCAGCCTACGTAGCGGCTTTGTGAATCAAGTGGCCTATCTGGCTGAAGTCGGCCGCTTTGAATACTGGTATCAACAATTGAATCGAGATCTGGGGCGCTTTGGCCAATTCAGCAACGGCGTGCTTTCCCGCTTTGTGCCCTATGAGATTGAAGACCACAAGCTACCCGGCTTGAAAGGGAGAGGCGCTATTGTGGCCAAATACGGTACGCCACAGGAAACCCTGGTACTAGTGGGCCTGCATCTGGCACTCAGTGAACGGGCTCGCTTTCGTCAGCTAAATTATGTGAAAGAAGTGATTCAACATCACGAACACGTAATCGTAATGGGCGACATGAACTGCCGCAGCGAACAGATCATCGACACGCCCCTGCGCGACACCCACCTCACCCAGGTCAATGGTGACCACCACACCTACCCTAGCTGGAACCCCACCCGCAACATCGACCACATCCTGGTATCCCCCAGCCTTAAAATCAATCATGTAAAGGTACTGGAATACGATTACTCCGATCACCGCCCCATCGCCATGGAAGTGTCTCTACCAGACAAGCTGGCCTTCGCCCTGGCAGAAAGCAGCGATGCAGGCAAACCCCGCACAAACATTACTCAGTAACCCCCGAAAAACCCAACTCCACTGCATTTTTTTATCTTAAAGAGGTGAATTTCCATATGTTTTCTATACTTTTCGTATACTAAATATGGAACCGCAAGGCCGTTTTCATCCATGTCCACAATCAACTCTCTAGATTGGAAAGAAAAGTATCTGGCTGCATTGGAAGAATTTGAATCCAGCCAGAAAAGAGACCAAAGCCGACTGGATATTCTACGCAAAGGATTAGTGCGTGTGAGTCTAGCCGCAGATGGCCTGGACGAAACCCTGGATGAACAACTCGATGAGATCCGCACAGCATTGCGTGGCGGCCGCGACATTCAAACCCTGGAACCGTTGATTGCTCAGCTTGAACGTACCGTTGTGGCACTGGATGACCGTCGCAAAGACGAACACAGCGAAATCACGCAACTACTCGATGAAAAACTAGAAAAGTATTTAGAGTACAGCCTACCCAGGAAAGATAAAAACCAGATCAAACAACTGCGTAAATCCTTACCCAAATTACTGGCCGGCAATGGCATGAATCCAGAGGTATGGAAAAGCCTCAACCATACACAAGATCAAATCACGCAATTCTTTATCACACAGATCGAAGAACTGAATGAAGGCAAAGAAGGTTTCTTTTCTCGTTTATTTTCCCCAAAGTCTAAAGAGGCGCGTAAAGACGAAGCAATCGGACAGGAAGACGATTTGGATGTAGCACCAAAAGGCATTTACCAAGATGACCCCAACGCTACTCCTTCCACCAAAGAAACCGCATTAGACGATGAAGACTTAACCGATCGACTTGGACAAACCCTTCATAACCTGTTGTCGCACTTGGATGTACCCGCCAACTATAACCTGCGCAAGGAAAACTTGGTTAGCCGCATTCAATCACCTTTTAATTTGGATGAAGTGCCGGGCTTTTTGGATGAAACTACCCACCTGGTGGCATCCACTCGCATGGTAGCGCAAAAAGAGTTTGAAGGTTTTTTAGTTGCACTACATCAGCGCCTTAACGACATTCAGGAATTTCTTGGCACTGCACGACAAGGAGAAGAACGCTCGCAAGCCAATCAGAAAAAACTGGATGAAGATGTTCGCAACGAACTGCAAGATATGCGAGTGAACATTGAAAGCAATACTGACCTGAATCAAATAAAAACTGATATTGAGAGTATGGTGGATCGCATCGTGGCCACCGTAGATGCCTTTCACGGTGAAGAACACAAACGCCGAGAAGAAGTTTACCAACGCATTGAAACCCTGGCGCAAAGAATGGAATCCATGGAATCGGAAGCCACTGAATTGAAAAGTAGTTTAGAAGCCCAAAGGTTGGAAGCGCTAAGAGACTCCCTTACTGAATTACCCAACCGCGCCGCTTATGATGACCAGATAGATGCCGAATTTTCTCGCTGGCGCCGACATGGTCGCCCTTTGTCTTTGGCCATCATTGATATTGATCATTTCAAAAAAATAAACGATACCCTTGGCCACTTACGCGGTGACAAAGTACTGAAACTGGTGGCCAGAGAAATTTCCCGCAAAGTACGTAGTGAAGATTTTGTGGCACGCTATGGTGGCGAAGAATTTGTGGTTATCATGCCAGATACCGATAGCATGTCTGCGCTGGCCGCCATGGAAAAAGTTCGTATTGCTGTAGCCGAGTGCCCATTCAATTTTAACCAACAACGCATTCCTATCACTGCCTCATTCGGTGTTGCCAATTTTCAAGAAAACGACAGCATCGAACTATGTTTTGAACGCGCCGATAAGGCCCTGTATAAAGCCAAAGAATTAGGCCGCAATCGGGTTGAACAAGGCTAGTTCGTTACAATGTAACCTGCAGTTTCTGACATTAGTGGCCTGACACCAAGAGAAGTTGTCCTTGATCCACAATAACTAACCATTTTATACATGCTTTAATTCATCAAACACTACCAACAAAGCGACCCAGTTGCTCGCAGTATAAAAAAGGTGTTTCGTGGATATACAAACCTCTACCGAGCGTTTAACTCTTCTCGACAAAGTTAACGTTTGCCTTCAGGATTTTGGCGATCATGTTATGCATTTGGTTTTCGACATTGAAGGCCAAATAAATTTAGACCGAATGCAACGCGCGGTTTATTTATCTTTAATCCAACACCCCATTATGGCGCAACGATTGATGCCTGGGTGGTTTCGTTATCGCTGGCAACGCTGGGATAACAACAGGTTAGAGCAGTTCCCTTACTGCGATTTACTCACTACCGATACACCCGAAGAGTGTATTCATGATTTTTTAATTCGGGAATTTGATTTTCAAAAACAACCCATGGTAAAACTGGCTGTGATACGCAGCCCCAATCAAGAACATGATACATTGTGCGTGAAAGTAAGCTGTGTTCCCATTGATGGCAGAGGCTTTTTAATCTATTGCGAAAGCCTGCTTAGTATTTATGAAAAATTAAAATACAACCCGTTATTCATGCCTGAAAAAGGCAACGTAAAAACGCGCAGTACCAAAGATCTGATTCCCTATTTTTCACCTATCGATGCGCTCAAATTAGTATTTTTTGGCTTAAAGAATCAACTTACCGATGCTCGAACGGCACACAACTGGGCCTTCCCCTTTCGCAACCATCCCAAAATTAAAAAATCCTATTATTGTTATCAATTTAAAGAGCAAACATTTTCTCAAGTAAGAGGCCTGCGTAGACTATACAACCTAACCTTTAATGATATTTTACTTGGCGCCTACTATTGCGCTCTGCAGGAAATCATTCAACCTACAAAAAACAATCTCTACTGCGTTTTGAACACCTATGATTTACGGCGACAGGAGCTTAACCCACAATTTGAAAGGGTAGCCAATTATTCCAGTTTTGTTAACAGCAATGTTCCTCTTAACGAAAACGTAGACTTTATTGCAACCTGCAAGCAGGTTAAACAGGCATTAGATCAACGCAAGGCTCACTATCCAGGTATGACAGAAGGGCCTTTTATATTGCCATTGTTCAGCTGCCTTCCCTTCGCCATATCAAGCCGAGCCGTTAAAGCCTTACTAAAACATCGCGGTGAACGCATTCCAGTGTTTACCAATGTGGGTATAATTCCGTGCGAAAAAATGCGAATAAATGGTGCACCCATATCCAACGTACGACCATTTGCGCCACTTGAGTTTCCACCAAAACTTACCGTGACCTTAGCCACTGCGGGAAACACAATCACCTTAAGTGTTGGCTTTAGCAAGAATCATTTTGATGAACATAAAATTCATCAATTGTTTAGCCGTATGGAAACGTTGATTCAGAAAGCTCATACCAACGGTATTCAGGCAGCAGCATGAATAATTTAATTACCAGCCTGGTACAAAACCGTTGGCCATACTTTATCGCCAGCATTACATTGCTAATCTTGTTATCGTTTCAAATTGCTCACATGGCATTTAATGGCAATGTGAAGGTTATGTTTGACGAAAACGATCCCCATTTTCAACGCCTAAAGCAACTTGAGCATCAATATATCGAATCCAGCTATTTAGTATTTCTTTTTCAGCCAAAAGACAAAAACATTTTCAGCCACCATAGTCTGGATCAATTACAAACATTATCGCAGGCAATAGCAGACCTGCCTTACGTACAAAGAACTGATTCCCTATTGTCTTTTCCTAAACTTGAGATAGATAAGGATACGCTTTCTATTAACCCTCTTGTGGAAAACATACACGCATTAAAAGAGAATGAATTTGAGCAAATAAAAGATTACTTACAAGAAAACAGCACTATCGCTGGACACTTAACCTCATTAAAACATGACGCTGCTGCAGTTTACGCTGCCGTAAATCTGACAGGAAATCACCTTAGTGCAATTCATCAAATCGGTAGCCAGGCACAACAACTACAAGAAATTTTTCTTCAACAACACCCAGGCAGCCAATTGTATCTGAATGGTGATATCGCCATCGAACGAGCGCTTCTCAATGTCATCATGGACGATATTTTGCGGGTAAACCCCATAGTATTTTTTGTCATTTTTGTATTAGTGGGCTTACTACTGCGCAGCTTGATGGCTATTACAGCCACCTTGGCAGTGGTTGCTGTTTCCACCGGTATTGCTACAGGTATTAACGTAAGCCTGGGATTTGAGATGAATCCAATTACCATGATGGCGCCAGCAATTATCATGGTTTTGGCAGTGGCAGACAGCATTCATGTGCTTACGATATACAGCGTACAATGTCGTCAAGGTGTTGCGCCACAACAAGCTATGCTTTTCAGCCTGAAAAAGAATTTATCACCCATTTTTTGGACCAGTGCCACCACAGTGGCTGGCTTTATGGGTTTGAATTTCGGAGATTCTCCACCTTTTCGCAGCATGGGCAATATGGCCGCCATCGGTGTTGTATTTGCATTTCTATGCACCTTTACTGTTTTACCTACAGTGGCCTTAGCTTTCCCCAGAAATAATATTAGCAAGCCCTGGTCAATTACACATTTGATGCGTCGTTTAAGTGGCTGGAAAGGATATGCCAACCCAATATTTCTACTGGCATCTCTATTGGTGAGTGTCATTCTGGCCAGCTTCATTCCCAGAATGATTCTTAATGACGATATCTCTGAATATTTTGACGAATCTTTACCAATACATAAGTCCATTCAATTTGCCAAAAATAATATACGCGGCGTGCAAAATATTACCTACTCGTTCGATTCTGGTATTAAGAATGGTATTCACGAACCCGAATTTCTAACCAAGGTCGATGATTTTTCTCAGTGGTTGCGCCAACATCCACAGGTATCCCAAGTCAACAGTTACACTGATATTGTTAAGCGCTTACATAAGACATTTAATGATGACGACCCCGCCTACAATGTCATCCCCGATTCTCGGCAATTAAATTCCCAATATGAATTACTGTATGAAATGTCATTGCCTGTCGGCATGGATTTAACCCGCGACATTAATCAAGATCGATCACAGATCAAGCTAACTGTAAGCCTGCATAACAGCGACAACCAAACTTTAATTCAACTGGAAAAAGATATTGATCAATGGCTTGAAAACAACATGCCCGAACTGAAGAATCTAGGCAGCAGCCAGTTACTTATGTTCGCCCATATGGGTAACAATATTCTTCACAGCATGATCAGCGGTTCAGCCTACACTTTATTGTTTATTACGCTGTTTATGATATTCGCATTACGCTCTTTAAAATTTGGCTTGCTCAGCATCGTTCCCAATGTTTTTCCCGCACTGGTTGTATACGGGCTTTGGGCACTTATGGTAGGCCGGGTAAATCATGCTGCCGCCATGACCTTTACCATTTGCCTAGGTTTAGTGGTAGACGACAGCATTCACTTAATCAGTAAATATCTGGACGCCCGCCGCAATGGTTCAACCCAGCAACAAGCACTGGAATACTCCTTTATCCACTCAGGAACGGCCATTGTTATCACTTCCATTACGTTAACCTGTGGCATTTTGCTGCTTAGCCTCTCTCACTTTGCAGTTAACGACACAATGGCATTAATGCTTGCATCCATCATTGTGTTGGCACTGCTATTCGACCTATTGGTGCTACCAGCTTTGTTAATGTTATTCGACCGCAAGGTAAATTTTTCTCCGTCACAATTAAAAGAGGTATTGCGATGACTACCCGATTTGAAAGCATTGGTGTGTACTTACCGGAAAAGGAAGTCACCACCCAAGAGCTGATTCAACAGATGGACACTGAGCCCATGTTTGACCTGGAAAAGCTTACCGGCATAAAAAGTCGGCGCTGGCGCGCGGAAAACGAAGATTGCCAAACCATGGCGCTAGAGGCTGTTCAACGCTGCTTGGAGGCGTCGACATACAAAGCCGAGGATATCGACGTTATTATCTGCACCTCCATCACCCGCTTTGCTGACGGATTAAAGTTTGTTTTAGAACCCTGTTTAAGCAGCATGTTAAAAACAAAACTTGGCATGCGTGAAAATGCAATAAACTTTGATATCACCAATGCCTGCGCTGGTATGTTCAGCGGTGTATTCATACTCAATCAAATGATTAACAGCGGCGCAGTAAAAACCGGGTTAGTCGTCAGCGGAGAATGCATCACCCCAATTTCAGAAACTGCGTTAAAGGAAATCAATAATCCTGTAGATGAACAATTTGCCTCATTAACGGTTGGCGATTCTGGGGCAGCAGTAATCATGGACAGCAAAGGCAGCGAATCTGATTGCATGGATTTTATTGAAATGATGACCCTGGCCCAGTTTTCAGATTTCTGTTATGGCATGCCCAGCAATAAAAACCCTGGGGTTGCCATGTACACCAAGGCCATGGAAATTCACGCTACTGTGATTCAACGACTACCACAAACCTTAGGCCACTTTTCCGAAAAGTATCAAGTCAATGGCCAGGACTTTGATTATGTCATCCCACACCAAACTTCAGAGCGCGCCATTCGTACGGCTTTGGATCTGTGTAGTCATACCTTTGGTGAACTACCAGCAATTTGTATTTCTCTGGATAAAGTTGGCAACACATCAAGCACATCTCATTTTGTTGTACTTGAAGACTATATGAGGCGCGGTGAGATCAAAGCTGGCGATAAAGTGTTTATGCTGGTTCTTGCATCGGGCATTGTATTAGGTGCTGCATCCATTACCGTTGGAAATCTTTTGGGGAGAAACTAATGTCGACTATTATTAAGCAAACCAGCCTGGCTGAAAATCACAGCCACAGTGCCATCGATAATGCCGTACAAGCCGGCATAAGCTGTATTAAATCATCTGGCGTTGACCCGAAAAAAATCGGCATTCTTATAAACGCCGGAGTGTTTCGTGACGAGAACATTATGGAGCCTTCCATTGCTAGCTTGATTCAAAGTAAAATTCATTTAGGTTTGGATTTTGATGCAGAACACCCCGAAGCAACATGCTTTTCCTTTGATTTAATTAATGGCGCCTGTGGATTTATTAATGCCGTTCAAGTGGCTGATTCCATTTTAAAAAATGGTGCTACCCAATATGCCTTAATCGTAGCTGGAGATTGCCACCCTTCAAAAACACCTCAACCTGGCTTTCCCTTTGAGAGTGTAGGCACAGCCATGCTGCTCTCCTATGAGGATTCTGACAAAGGATTCCAGAATTTTAGTTACCGCTCCTCCAGCGACGATCAACAGAGCACATTTAGAGCATTTGGCAATATAAATGAGTTTGGAGATAACGGTAGAGAAAGGGTTCAATTTGAATTTTCTGATTCCCACCAAAAAATTTGTAGCGCTCTAGCATCCCAGCATATCAAGAATTATTTAGATCAACACTCAACACCGCAGGTGGATTTTTTTATTGGTAACGATATCAAGCCCGGTTTCTGTCGTGAAATCTGCGATGCCAGCGGTTTATCAAACACAACACGGGTCATTGATCTCAACACTATTTTTAATGGAGATGTGCACACCTCATCATGCATTGCCGGGTTTGCTCACCTAAATAAAGAGCTACCCAATTTGCAAGGTCGTAATATTTTGTTTTCTTCCACAGGTTCAGGTAATGCCACTACCTGCGTTCTCTATCGTGCTTAATTTTGAGGAACAACTATGAAAGCATTGGTCACCGGCGGCAGTGGTTTTTTAGGCCGTTATATTGTGGAGCAACTATTACAGCAAGGCCATGAGGTTACCATTTTGTGCCGTGGCCACTATCCAGAGCTGCTGCAAATGCCGGTGACGCTGATGCAGGGCAGCGTCACCGATCTTACTGCCGTCAATAAGGCGGTTCGTGGTCAAGATATGATTTTTCATGTAGCTGCCATGGTTGGCTACTGGGGTGATTACGATGATTTTTATCACACCAATGTGAATGGCACCAAGAATGTTATTCATACTGCGCAACTGCACGGCGTGAAGAAACTCATTTACACCAGTTCTCCCAGCGTCACCATGAACAATATTGACATTCATAATGGAGATGAAAGCCTGCCCTACCCCAATCAATATCATTCCTATTATTCTGCTACTAAAGCCATTGCAGAAAAGGCGGTGTTATCTGCCCATAACCCTACTGGCTTACATACCACAGCCATTCGCCCTCATTTAATTCTTGGGCCACGAGATAATCATTTGTTGCCTCGCCTATTGCACAAGGCAAGAAACGGGCAGTTAAAGCAAATTGGTTGGAATAATAATAAGGTAGGAGTGACCTATGTAGAAAACGCAGCCCACGCTCATATTTTGGCAGCGCTATCGAAGAATAGTGGAGGCAAAGCTTATTTTATTAATGAGCCAGAACCAGTCACGCTGTGGCCGTGGATTCGTGATGTGTTATCACAATTAGATGTACCACCACCAAAGTTAACTGTGCCGTTTTTTTTGGCGTTTTCTGCTGGCTGGGTACTTGAAAATGTTTATGGTTTTCTTAGCATTCAAAAATATCCATTGGTAACACGATTTATTGCTTACG
>JBFKSL010000034.1:0-15041 GCA_041626995.1 Ketobacter sp.
CAAAATGTGAAGCGCATCACAAAACGAAATCATTTAAGGTCTTCAGCCATGAAACTTAGCCTAATCAAGAAAATCATCTTTGCGTCTGCAGCATTAGTGGTGGCAGGCACTGCTAGCGCCGTCCCAGTTACGATCAATATGACCGGTGATAATTTGATTAACAGTGGAGGCTTGTGTTACGACAACAGCTGCACGGATGGAACAAACTGGTCTAGCCTAGGTGCTGATTCAAGTAATATGGACGATTGGCGCTATGCCACAAGCATTAACTTAGATTTAGATGCAGGCACCCATTGGTTCGCTTGGCGAATCGAAAATTATGGTGTTGGCGGAAGTGGCAACCCTGCAGGCTTGCTGGCAGATATTAACTGGGCTGGCGGTTCAAACTACTCTTCATCCAGCTGGGAAGTATATGACATTGGCACTGGCGGCTTCGTTGAGCTAGCAACAGAATACGGCGAGAACGGTGGCGCGAATATATGGACAAACGTGCTGGGTGGCGCAGTATCAGGCATCAGCACTTCAGCCAATTGGATTTACGCTTCTGAGAACTTTTCTTCCAATACTGATGGCAGCATCTGGATTCGCACCAGCATCCAAATCGCTCAAGTTAGCGAACCTGGCACAGTTGCACTATTAGGGCTTGGTTTAGCGGGTCTGGGCTTCGCCCGCCGCAAAGCACGTCAATAGTCCTCCTGCTACTCCTCACGTACCCCCCAGAAAGCCCCAAAATTAGATTTGGGGCTTTTTTGCTTCTAAACCGTTAAAACCCACAGAAACACCAGTAATAACATCCCCTTTCCAATCGAGCCTTTTGAAACAGTTCAGGCTCAAGCAAACTCAATTTTGCTCTGTATCAATATGCCAGCGCACTTATTACTGGTAATGTCCTTTATAAAGTGGAATTGAGGGAGCTGCAATGCAAACGGAAAACCCAGGCCAATGGACAACCATTGACGGCAATGAAGCAGCCGCTGCCATTGCTCACAAAACCAATGAAGTGATTGCCATTTACCCCATTACTCCGGCGTCACCCATGGGCGAACACGCCGATGCCTGGTCAGCCATGCAGCACACAAACATTTGGGGACACGTACCAAGCATCATAGAGATGCAAAGCGAAGCAGGCGCAGCAGGAGCCATCCATGGTGCACTGCAAGCGGGCAGTCTCAGCACCACCTTTACAGCGTCTCAAGGGCTGCTGTTAATGATCCCAAACATGTTCAAAATCGCCGGAGAGCTAACCCCAACGGTTTTTCATGTTGCCGCTCGCACAGTGGCCACACACGCCCTTTCGATTTTCGCCGAACACAGTGATGTGATGGCTGCTCGCAGCACTGGCTTCGGTTTTTTGGCCTCCAACTCCGTTCAGGAGGCCCACGATTTTGCCTTAATTGCTCAAGCAGCAACGCTTAAGGGCCGAATTCCTCTGGTGCATTTTTTCGATGGTTTTCGAACCTCCCACGAAATCGGCAAAATGCGGCCCATTGATGATGATGTGATACAACAGATGATGGATGAGGATGCCGTACAGGCACACCGAAAGCGTGCCATGACGCCGGAAAAGCCAGTTCTACGTGGCAGCTCGCAAAACCCGGACGTGTATTTTCAAGCGAGAGAAACCGTAAACCCGCACTACAATGCTTTCGACTCCGTAATGCAACAAACCATGGCTCAGTTTGCGCAGCTTACCGGTAGATCATACAACCTGTTTGATTATGTGGGCGCGCAAGACGCAGAGAAAGTAATCGTTTTGATGGGCTCTGGTGCAGAAACTGCAGAAGAAACCGTTGCACACCTGAATGCGCATGGTGAAAAAGTAGGACTGGTAAAAGTACGCTTATATCGGCCCTTTAGTAATGCCCGCTTTGTTGCTTCTTTACCTGAAAGTTGTCGTAGTATTGCCGTGTTGGATCGCACCAAAGAACCCGGAGCTGGCGGAGAGCCGTTGTACAAAGATGTGGTAACTGCGCTGGCCACTGAAAAAATGACTGGAATTATAGCGCACTTACCCATGGTCATTGGCGGTCGATATGGTTTGTCATCAAAAGAGTTTACCCCTGGGATGGTGAAAGCTGTTTTTGATGAACTGGACAACCCGCAACCCAAAAACAATTTTACCATCGGCATTCACGACGACCTCAGCAACACCAGCCTTACTTGGAACGAAGCATTTCGCACCGATGCCAACCAAGACAATTTTCAATGTGTTTTTTATGGTTTGGGTGCCGACGGCACGGTAAGCGCCAACAAAAACTCAATAAAAATCATCGGTGATACCACCGACCTGTTTGCTCAAGGGTATTTTGTTTACGATTCAAAAAAATCGGGTGCCGTTACCATTTCCCATTTACGCTTCGGCCCCAATCCCATTCATTCCACTTACTTAATTGGTGAAGGCGACGCACAATTTATTGGCTGCCATCAACCGGTATTTTTAGAAAAATACGATGTACTGGAAAAAGCCGCTAAAGGTGCAGTATTTCTACTCAATACCCCTTCGCCCCCAGACCAAGTTTGGCAAACACTGCCATCCAATCTACAAAAAGAACTCATTGAAAAGGAAATTCAATTTTATTGCGTGGACGCCTATAAGGTTGCTAAAGAATCCAACATGGGCAAACGCATCAACACCATAATGCAAACCTGTTTTTTTGCCGTATCTGGTGTATTGCCGCAAGACCAAGCCATTCAAGCAATAAAAGACGCTGTTGAAAAAACCTATGGCCGTAAAGGAAAACGCATTATAAAGCAAAACTTTGCCGCTATTGATTGCACCTTAGAACATTTACACCCGATTCCTGTACCAGCCGAATATATTGTCAGCGAGCAGATTGAAAAAGAGAGCTTTCAATACAGTGTGCCAGATGGATTAGAACATTTTGTTAAACACGTTACCCGTGAAATCATTCAGGGCCGAGGCGATCGCATTCCAGTAAGCCAGCTTCCCATTGATGGCACCTTTCCCACAGGCACAGCTGCGATCGAAAAGCGCAACATTGCACTGGAAATCCCTGTTTGGGAAGAAGACATTTGCACCCATTGCGGAAAGTGCGTGTTTGTGTGCCCCCATAGCGCCATTCGTAGTAAAGCCTTTCCGGTGGAACTCACTGAGCAAGCACCACCAAGCTTTAAACACTTGCAAATCAAGGGTAAAGATTATCCTCAAGGCATTCACATCAGTTACCAGGTGGCACCGGAAGATTGCACTGGATGTTCTTTGTGTGTGGATATTTGCCCCATACGAGACAAATCCAACGCCAGTAGAAAAGCGTTAAACATGGCACCGCAGCCCCCCTTGCGAGCGCAGGAACGGGAAAACTACGCTTTTTTTGAAACCCTACCAGAATATGATCGTCGCGACATAAAAGTCAGCACAATGAAAGGCTCCATGCTGATGGAGCCTTTATTTGAGTTTTCCGGTGCCTGTAGTGGCTGTGGAGAAACACCCTATGTGCGCTTAGCCAGTCAATTATTTGGTGACCGGATGCTGGTTGCCAACGCAACCGGGTGTTCCTCCATCTACGGGGGTAACTTACCCACGACGCCCTGGACCACCAACAGCGAAGGCCGAGGCCCCAGCTGGAATAACTCCCTGTTTGAAGACAACGCAGAGTTTGGATTGGGTTTACGAGTGGCCATTAATCAGCAACAAAAAAGCGCACGCAATCTTTTAAAACAGTTGAGCATTGAGGTGGGAGAAGACTTCGCGAACGCCATCTTAAACGCTGAGCAAAATAACGAAGTGGAGATCTATGAACAACGGCAAAGAGTGGCAGAGCTGAACAAAAAACTAAAGAACCTAAATTCAGATGCCGCAACTCAATTGCTAAATCTGTCGGAAAACCTCTGCAAAAAATCCGTGTGGATAATGGGCGGTGATGGCTGGGCCTATGACATTGGTTATGGAGGTTTAGACCATGTACTGGCCAGCGGTGAAGACATAAATATTTTGGTGCTAGATACAGAAGTGTATTCAAACACCGGAGGGCAAACCTCCAAAGCCACACCGAGAGGTGCCGTTGCTAAGTTTTCCGCCGATGGTAAAGGCACCGCCAAAAAAGACCTCGCCCGCATCGCCATGACCTATGAAAATGTTTATGTGGCTCACGTGGCCTATGGGGCTAAAGATGTGCAGACGCTAAATACGTTTATCGAAGCGGAAAATTTCCCAGGCACATCTTTAATCATCGCCTACGCACCCTGCATTTCCCATGGAGTGGATCTTTCTAACAACCATCGACAACAACAAATGGCTGTAAATAGTGGCCACTGGCCTTTATTTAGATTTGACCCGCGTAAAGCCTGGCAAGGAAAGAATCCGCTGCATTTGGATTCCAAGGCCCCATCGCTGCCCTATCGAGAGTTTCTCGAAAGCGAAACCCGATTCAACATGCTATGGCGCTCACACCCGGAACGGGCAGAGCAATTACTGAAACAATCTGAAAACGAAGTGCACGAACGCTTCCATCGCTATCAACAATTGGCCAGTTTATCCTGGGAAGATGAGTCAACAGAAAACGTCGCCGAAGGCAAAAACAAGGAGCAGAAAGATGCCTGATTTAAGCACTCAATATTTGGGATTAACCTTAAGCAACCCGTTGGTGGTGTCTTCCTGCCCGCTCACCTTTCAGCTGGATCAGGCAAAGATAATGGAAGACAGCGGCGCGTCAGCCATTATCATGCCGTCGCTATTTGAAGAAAAATTGCGTGACGAAGATGAAGCCATGCTGCGTTTTTTGGATGAGCAGGATATTGGCCATCATGAGGCCGACTCTTTTCTTCCCCAACCCTTACAATACACCAGCTATCTGGACGAATATCTGGAGCGGCTGGAACAATTAAAAAGCAGCCTATCTATTCCAGTGATTGCCAGCTTAAATGGCGTATCGGAAGGAGGCTGGATAGAGCACGCAAAAGAGTTGGAACAAGCCGGTTGCGACGCCATTGAATTAAACTTGTATTATCTTCCCGCCAACATCACGGAATCCAGTGCAATGGTGGAGCGGCGTTATATTAACTTAGTGGAAAGCCTGCGCTCCCAAGTCAATATTCCCATTACTTTAAAGCTTTCATCACAATTTAGTGCCGTAGGGTATTTGATTAAACAAATGGAAAACGTGGGTGCCAACGGAGCAGTGCTATTTAATCGTTTCTATCAACCGGATATAAACCTGGACACCCTAAGCATCGAACCAAAAATCCAACTATCCAGCTCCTATGAATCACTGTTGCGCATTCGTTGGATCGCCATGTTATACGGAAAAGTAAACCTGGATTTAGCAGCTACCGGAGGCATCCACAGCGCTCACGATGCCATTAAGGCCATATTAAGTGGCGCCAGTGTCACCTATTTGTGCAGTGTTTTGCTGATCCATGGCCCGCAGTATGTTCAAACCATTTTGGAACATATGCTGGACTGGTTGGAAGAACACGAATATGAATCCATCAACCAAATGAAAGGCAGCCTGTGCTATCAGCATGCATCCAATCCGGAAGGCTATGAACGGGCAAACTATATTGAGGTGTTAAATTCATATATGGCTTCGCCTGGGGTTTGGCGTTAACGAAATGCGGAAGAATACCAAACTTCCTGTCCCAACCTGGGCTCCAGCTTAAATCGAAACCAACGTCCAGAAGCGGCAATCTCCGGGTTATACCAGCGCAGAAAATAGCGTGCCATACCCACGTCACTCAACTCATCCAAAACGATCTGTATGTCATAGCCTTGGTCATCCACCAGCTCACCCAATGCCCCAACAAGCGGCTGAAATTGTTTGCCATCATCACTATATTCTACTGCAACCAACGGCTTGTGTAGCTCGATAGTGGAGGGCCCCACATCCAGGTATTGCAACTGCCAGTAGGGCTCTGTTTTCAAAGTAGCATCCACAAATTCTGGCGCTTTCAATTCAACACGCTGGCCTTTAACCTCCTCAACTGAAGGAAAAAACCGATTGCTGGCCAAACTGAACAACCATTTTTCGGGCAAATCAAAATACCCTGGATGATTTAGCATATCCTTCACCAGATTAGTGGATTCCACCGCTAAAAACTGATTGGTATAAGGGCCATAAATCGTATGCCCACCTTCATACCATTGTGCAGAATATTCTTCTCGGGTGGTGCTATAAGCAAAATAACCGTTGGTGTGGCTGCTTATTACCGTGTACTCAGGCTTTTTCACAAAGGCTTCGTTTACGGAATTGGCTATTCGATTGCCTGCTTCTAAAGTAATTTCAAAAGGCAGCCCCACTAACACAAGCTCATTAATCATAAAGGCATTAATAGTTAGCAAGTGAGGGTAACGATCCGGGGCTAAGCCACGCTCTTGCAGCTTGGACAGCATCCAGCGCTTTTCCACATGGCAATCATTTTTTCCATCATCAGGCCAGCCACGCTGAAACGGAGGAATATAGGATATGGGAAATACCTCATCTTTTTGCGCGGCTCCAACCACAGCGGTACCTATCATGGCCCTTGGGCAAAGAAACTTTTGATCTTGTTCCCGCAGATTCAACACATCAATTTCACGCATAGCAGAAACGATACTGACTTGTTCCGTCATTTCTTCATCCAAACTGACAAACAGCTGCCACGCGCGTTCTGCCAACGCTTTTCCAATCCGGCGCGATTCACTATCACCACGTAAGCCATCCCGATAATTAGGATTATTATCCCCATGATTGGCTTCAAACGGGCCATGCACAGGCCGCCAGGGCGGTGCGTAACGGGCCGCAATATTATTTTCCAGGTCTCTTTCAAAAAATGCCCAGACATCACCATGATAGGGTTGAGTGAAGGGAGGAATTCCCGTTCCATGAATGGCAAAAGTGGAAAAGGCGCCCATAGGTTTAAACTCACCGCTTTCCGTTTCAGCATCCAGACGCACCAGCGTAATCAACGGATTAACCGCACGCAGAGCAGCCGCATCATTTTGCTGTTTGTCGGTTATGTTTTCATTTAAGACATAGGCACCCATAGAACGGTTTTTGGTGGCACCATAAATTCTAGTGCTGCCTATGGCTAACTTAGCCTTGCGCCGTGTTTCATAGGCTTCAATCACTGCCGCCGCAATCTGCTTGCTCAAAAAGTTAAATACATCTGGATCGAAACCGGGCTTGTTGGAGCCAAAACTATTGTAGAAATCGCTGGCAAAATATTGCCCTGGCCCACTATGGGTATGAGTGGCATGAATGCTTAAGTTGTGAATATTGACATCGGTTTGTTGCGCCACCATTTCTGCCACTTTTCGGTGCAGCACCGTTGAACTGGCGGGCAAATCCACTTGCACTACAGCTAAAGGCTCTCCCGTTACGGGTTTCATATAAAACGCACGGGCTTTTAATCGGGTTCGAAACCCATCGGCATCCTTTGCCCAGGCCGCATACCCCATTTTGGGAATGCCTATAGGCGTAGTGATATCTCGCATCGCCACCCCGGCCAAAAAAGCAGAGGCCTGCTCACTGGGCAACGCTTCTTGCCGGGTAACCTCAATCTCCGTCTTGTTAAAAAACCAAAACGGCCACATCACATAAAGCCCAGCGCCCACCAAACACAAAAACACCAATCCAAAACCAAGCAGTGTTCTTTTTAAGAATTTAATCACACGCTTACCCCACTCCCTTATTCCGGCTCTATAGTATCAAAGTTACTGCAAATCACACATAAATGACTTAAGACATGGCATTATTGGCCTATCTGGTACATCTTTAATGTATAAGAACGAGGAAGGGTTTTACTGAATGGGCGTAGACATCAGTCAAGATCAGTTCAGCCAACAGGACTATGATCGCTTTAACTTAAAAATACGCGACAATCTGGAAGCTTTAAAACATATTCTAGCGACACCTGGCTTCGGCGTGGGTGAAGATTCGCTGGGAGCAGAATTGGAATTTTATCTGGTGGGCAAAGATGGCTTACCAGTGGCCTGCAATCAAAAAGTGCTGGATGAAGCCAACAACCCACAACTAACCCCTGAACTGAATCGTTTTAATTTGGAATACAACCTGCAGCCTCAAAACTTTAAAGGCTCGCCATTCTCAGCCTTTGAGCAAGAACTCAATCGGGCCATCGCCTCCACCAACCAAATTGCAGCCCAACACGGAGCAGAACTGATCCCCATCGGCATTTTGCCCACTCTAAGTATTGATCACTTCGGCATTCAGATGATGACAGATCAACCCCGCTATCGCGCCATGGACAATGCTCTGCGCAAATTGCGAGGCGAGCCTTTTGAAATTAATATCGACGGCAACCCTCCTTTCAAAATCAAATGGGATGATGTCACCCTCGAAGGCGCCAATACGTCGTTCCAATTTCATTGGAAAATTAATCCTTCCCAATTTTCCAACTCGTTTAACGCTGTTCAATTAATCACTCCCATTGCTTTGGCTCTGGCTGCCAACTCTCCCACCCTGTTTAGCCACGAGCTTTGGCAAGAAACCAGGATTGCGCTATTTAAACAATCCATCGATTGTCGTGATTCTGAAAACACAAAATGCAAATACCCGCCCAGGGTATATTTTGGCAACGGCTGGTTACGCGAAGGGGCATTGGAATTGTTTGCCTCCACCGTTGCGCTTTTTCCGCCCATTATGCCGGTAATGAATGAAGAAGATCCGTTAGCCTTGGTAGCTGAAGGCAAGCTACCGCAACTGCATGAATTAAAACTGCATCAAGGCAGCACCTGGCCATGGAATCGTGCCATTTATGATGAACACAATGGCGGCCATGTGCGTATTGAAATCCGCGCTTTACCGGCTGGCCCCAGCTTACAGGACATGAGCGCCATCAGTGCTTTCCTCATGGGAAGCGCACTGGCGCTGCGAGACTCCATGCCAGAGCGCATTAATATGTTACCGTTTAAGTATGCTGAACATAATTTTTATCGCGCCGCACAACAGGGTTTAGAGGCTATGATGCTATGGCCCTCTTTCAGCCAGATAAAAGTTGTGGAATACCCAGTTTTGGAATTGGCCACCCGCTTATTACCTCTGGCTGAAGATGCCCTGTTACAAGCAGGTATGGATGCCACCGAGTGCACACGCCTGATGAGCAATATTGAAAAACGCATAGAAGCGAAAATTAACGGTGCTATCTGGCAGAATTCAGTTACCCATCAATTTATTCAAAAGGGCAGCAGCCGACAAGAGGCCTTACACCACATGTTAGAGCAGTACCGAGCCAACTTTCACTCTGGAAAATCCATTAGCCAGTGGAGCGTTGAGACATGAGTTTAGGCAGCCCACTGATTCGTTACTGGTATAACCCTTCCCCTTCCATGGTAGGGGAAACCGTGGAGGATTTTTTGAATGAAATGGCCGGGCCCACGCTTATTCACATTCCTGGCAAAGACCGCAAACGCAAGCGCGCCATTTGTACGTTATTGCACGGCAACGAGCCTTCTGGAACGCGGGCGATTTTTCGTTGGTTGCGTGAAGAGGTCGAGCCCGCAGTTGATGTACTTTGTTTTTTCGGCTCCGTGACCACCGCATTACAGATTCCTAATTTTTTCTTCCGCCACTTACCGGAAGACAAAGATTTGAATCGCTGCTTTCGTGAACCTTTCGATACCCATCAGGGACGCATTGCGAAAGCCTTTCTGGATATATTGGAAGATATGAAACCGGAGGCATTAATTGATATTCATAATACATCCGGTATGGGGCCATCTTTCTCGGTTTCTTTGAAGCAGGATGCCGAACACGAAGCGCTCACCAGCTTATTTACGGAACGAATGTTAATCACTAGCCTACGCCTGGGTGCCTTGTTTGAATACAGCGAACGCAATGTTCCCACTGTGACTATTGAATGTGGTGGCGGCCAGGACCCCCGCTCAGATGAAATTGCCTATAAAGGTGTTAAACGCTTTGTCAGTGAGCAGGATGTGCTAAAGCCCGCCTCAACAGATTGGAGTTTAGAGGTTTTATACGAGCCTGTACGGCTTGAACTGGATGACAACACGGTAATTAGCTATAGCGAATCGCAAGATGTTTACGCTGACATAACCTTACCGCCGGATGTAGAACGTCACAATTTCGGCCGCATTGAAACAGACGTGCAGCTGGGTTGGGTAAACCCTGAAAGCTGGTCAAAACTGAAAGTTCAAACCAGTGATGGAAATGACATTAAGGAAGAGATTCTAAAGCTGGAGGATAATCGACTCTACCCTGCTCAACCTCTAAAGCTATTTATGATCACCACCAATCCTTCAATTGCAAAAAGTGATTGCGTATTTTATGCGGTGAAGGATCAAAGCTAAGGCTTAGTCGGTAATATCTGCCATTGAAGCCACTTTATGACTCGTCTGCAACATGCCCAGAGGATTGCTTTCCATCATCCAGGCGGTTACTAGAATCGCCCCCACTAGCGCCGCAACCTGCAATACGCCCACCTTCGGAGCAGATTTTTTAACTTTGCTGTTGGTGCTCGCTTTACCACTACGCATAGCCAAGGAGTGATCTGCGCGACGCACGACCTGAGGCCTGGGCGGAGCATTTTTTTCAATTTCCGAACCCTTGATGGTTAAGGTACCGGCACGTTCACTCAAACCTAATAGAGGCACAGGGCTGATCTGACAATCCACCCCCAGCTCTTGCAGACTGGTTTTTACCTTCCAGGCATCGGCATGCTCCAATATTTTCTTGGACACCGGTGCTTGATTCGCCAACAGCTCGGCTACTTGGACTTCATCGGCACTTAAAGCACCCATGAGGTCTTTCTTCACTCGCTCAGGATTATGACCTACTTTAACCCCTGCGATGGTGACTTTAAATTTGGGCGACGACATGGAAGAAGCTCCCCCCGGAACTGCTATTGATCATGGCCCGAATAATAAAAACTCCGTAAGAATAAAAATGTGCACTCCCTCGGATTTTTTCACTCTTATTGTGCACCATCCACTCAAAACGCGATCCAGTTCAACTTTAGCAGTTTGAACTTAAACATTATCAAGCTAACTGTATCCACCTCAATCCACCAACAGCTCATCCTTTAGCCTTAAAAAGCCTACCGACTTAGCCAGGTTTTCCGTTGCCGCGCGGAACTCGCGATTTACATTGAGTAAAGTTGAGGTTTCCTCCTCAGTGGCACCTTCGTGCAGACCAGACTTGAACAATTTTTGCTCTATCGAATTGTGTGATTTACGAGCTTCAAATCGCATCAAAGTCAGCTGCTCGCGTAAATAATCGGGCTCATGGTGATTATCCAACAACTGAATCATCTGCATTAAAACCGTTTTTTGTTGCTGTAATTGATTCTCGTAAAACTTTTTAAGGGATGGCTTTTCCGTATGGCGCAGCTCTGCCAGGTTTTCACGAATATCCTTAAGGGATTTAGCGGCATAAACTCCGTGACGGGCAGCATTCAAATAGCGATGCAATTGTTTTACTTTTTCCTGCTCCATGGGAAAAGTTTGCACCAGCCCTGCGAACTCCAAAAGTTCTCCTTCCAGCTTTTTGATATCGTCATAACAATCAATAAACTGTTTTTGCTTATTAAACGCGTTTTGAATTTTTTGTTGCAGATGTTGTGCAATACGAAGGTGCCCTGCCTCCACTTTTAAATTACGCAATGCCAAAGCACCCACTTGCAAGATTAAACGCTCCACCTCTTTACTCACGGCAATAACCGATTCATTGGTCATATTCGGTGGCACATTATTTATGTAGGCACGCACATCAGTCTCTTCGCCCACAAAACGTTTTTGAAGAAAGCGCGAAAAAGGTTTAACGAAAGGAACAATTAAAACAATGCCCACCAAATTGAACAAGCTGTGAAATGCCACCAGGGAATATAGCGCGTCTTCAAAGCCCACCACGCTTTGCACCAAAAATAAATATAAAGGTAACAAGGTGAACGCTTGCACTGCCGTAACCACATTAATTAACACATGGGCTAACGCAAGTTGTTTTTTTATGGCAGACGCTTTGATACCGCCTAATGCCATGGTACTTGTTGTGCCCAAATCGGCCCCCACTACTAATGCTGCAGCCGATGGCAAATCCACAATACCCGCGCTTAACGCACTCAAGGTAATAATCATGGCGGCTGAACTGGACTGGATCACCGCAGTAAACAACACCCCCACCAACAGATAGACAATCAGGGGATACCCTTGCAACACTTCGATATCAAATTTTTCCGCAACCAATTCCATGCTGGTTTTCATGGCGTCCAACCCGAAAAGCAACAGCCCCAGTCCTAAAATCAAACTGCCCCAGGCGCGCCAACGTTGCTGCTTATTCAGCAACACAATCCAAAACGCCCCCAATCCCATCAAAGGCACAGCGTATTCCGCCAGCTTTAATTTAAAGCCCAGGGTCGTCACTATCCAACCGGTGAAGGTGGTGCCTAGATTAGCGCCCAACACTACCCCCACGCCATTGGCCAAAGGAATCACCCCCGCCCCCACAAACGCCATCATCATCAAGCCCACCATGGAGCTGCTCTGCACAACCATGGTGGTGATGGTTCCGCCCATCATGGCACTGATGGGATTACCTGTAGTCTTGCGCAAGAAACTGCGAAAACCATCGCTACTGAGTGCCTTCAGCCCCGCTTCCAGCTGCATCATGCCCAACAGAAACAGCCCAAGACCGGATAAGAACGCAATGAGATTGTAGGTATACGTCATAACAGTAGAGCAATTTCCTATTACAATTTGTTCAGGTAAGGTTAAGGTTGCCTCTGGCATAGTATTTTGGCAATGATACCCATCATAAAAGGTTGAAAAGTGGAAGAATATCAAGCTCTCATCAACACCATCGCACTGACCATGGGAATCTCCTGGGCCAGCGGCATCAATCTGTATGCAGCCTTGCTGGTGCTGGGTATCGGCGGCTCAACTGGCAACATCGAATTACCCGCAGGCTTGCAAACCCTACAGGACCCTTTGGTCATCATGGCCGCTGGCGCCATGTATGCGGTGGAGTTTTTTGCCGATAAAACCCCTGGCGTAGATTCTGGCTGGGACACCCTGCACACCTTTATACGAATTCCTGCCGGGGCCATGCTAGCCGCCGGAGCCGTAGGCGATGTAACACCGGCTCTGGAAGTGGCCGCAGGCATTCTGGGTGGCAGCATGTCTGCCACATCTCACGCCACCAAAGCAGGAACCCGCCTGCTCATTAACACGTCACCAGAACCGGTTACCAACTGGGTAGCCTCCTTTAGTGAAGACCTATTGGTTCTGGGCGGGCTTTGGGCTGCACTCAATCACCCAATTTTGTTCCTAGTATTCTTAATGGCGTTTATTGTGTTGGTGATCTGGTTGCTGCCTAAGATATTCCGAGCGATCAAATTAATGGTTCGAAAAATAGGACAATGGCTAGGGCTGGTGGAAAAAGAAGATCCAAGCGCACCCAACTCAGAACAAAATTACCTTGATCATCTCGCCAAGTTAAAACAACTTTTGGATCAAGGCGCATTGACCGAAGAAGAGTTTCAAAGGGAAAAAACGTTGCTGCTAGATCAGCGCCAAAGCAATTAATTGTTCTTGGATTGGGGCTTGCCCTCAATCCAAGTTTGATAAAATTCCTCTGCAGGAACAGGCTTACCAAAATAGTAACCCTGGTACTGATTGCAACCCTTGCTTGTTAGAAATTCCAATTGATGGCTTTCTTCTACGCCTTCAGCAATAACATCCATATCAAGGTGATTAGCCATGGAAATAATAGTTTCCACAATCACTCGGTCATTTTTATCGCGCCCAATATCACGCACAAAAGCTTGATCGATTTTAAGTTTATGCAAAGGCAGTGTGCTGAGATACGACAATGAAGAATATCCCGTTCCAAAGTCATCCAACGCCATATAGAAACCCATTTCATGCAACAAGCGCATTTTCTCTACCACTTGATCCAGGCGTGTCAGCAACATTCCCTCGGTGATTTCCAGTTCCAACTGATTGGGCTTTAACCCTGCTTCTTCTACGCGCGCCTCCACCCGACGAGCAAAGTCTTCCAACATAAATTGGCGTGGGCTGATATTGACGGCCAAGCGCTCAAAGCTAGTGGGCAACCCCATATCACACCATTGCTTCAACTGCTCACAGGCCTTTTTAATTACCCAATCCCCAAGGGGAACAATTTGACCAGACTCTTCTGCTGCACGAATAAATAGATCAGGCCGCACAAACCCTAAATTGGGCTCCAGCCAGCGCAGCAACACTTCCGCGCCAATCAATTCCTGGCGATGATTAAACTGAGGCTGGAAGTACAGCATAAACTGTTCTTCTTGTAGCGCGCCGGGCAGCAACATTTGCAAACTCAGGTTCTGCTCAATTTCTTCATGCATCACTTTACTGAACAAACGAACTGTAGCGCGGCCTTCTTCTTTAGCTCGATACATGGCTGCATCCGCATGCTTCATAATGTCGTGAATAGTTTCCTGATCCAGGGGATAAAGCGCAATACCAATACTACAACTGATGTTTAAACGGTGCCCGGCAATTTCAAAAGGTTCTTGCAGAGCATCTTGAATTTTTTAAGCCGCAGCACGCGCCATGGAAGCCGCTTGATTTTCATCATCACTTAACTCTGGCAGCAATATTACAAACTCATCCCCACCAAGTCGCGCCAATGTATCCTCAGCGCGAATAACCGTTTTTAATCGTTCGCCGATGGAAATCAGAAGCCCATCGCCTATAGGGTGGCCCAAAGAATCGTTAACATTTTTAAAGTGATCCAAATCAATAAACAGCAAAGCACCAGAATGATGATGGCGAATGGCCCTAGCTTGCTCTTGGCTCAAGCGTTCATTCAACATTCGCCGATTGGGCAGTTTGGTTAAATCATCATAGAGCGCCTGTTGTTTTATGTGTTCCTCTGCTAATTTACGCGCAGTAATATCCATCACACCGATGATGACGCCGATGGTTTCTCCATCATCATTTTGTAAAGGCGCAGAATTTAGGCTGGTATAAATTCTGCGACCACCCCTAGACAAAAACTCAACATCCAATTGAGCAATAATGGCTTTGTCATCGTGCTTTAGAGCTTGTATGGCTAGAGGCTTATTTTTATCGTCCACAAAATCCA
>JBFKSL010000035.1:0-15024 GCA_041626995.1 Ketobacter sp.
ACTCAACAATAGCCTCCGCCTTCTTAGGACCCACACCATTCATAACTCTAGATAAGGTTAGCGCATCCACCTCATTAACGTTAACAGGAAGAGGGATATAGTATTCTTCCTTAGCCAAGCTGAATGCAGAATGAACAAATAGAGTTGCCAGTAGCACCGCTTGAACAAACCGCCTTAGAAATCGCTTCACACTGCGTCCTGCCGTTAGTAATTCCTTTACTTTATAGACAGCATGCAAACAAAATTGTGGGCGTTTAACTCAGGCTTTGGAAAATATCGTCTAGCGCTTGGCCAGGATCATAAGCCTGTGTGATTGGACGGCCAATTACCATATAATCCACGCCTACCGCTTTCGCATCTGAAGGTGTCATTATACGGCGTTGATCATCAGTCTCTGCACCAGGCGGACGAATTCCTGGTGTGACCAGCTTAAAATCGCTTCCACATAGTGCCTTTAATTCTGCAGCTTCCTGAGCAGAACACACAACACCATGTAAACCCGACGCTTCAGCCAGTTTAGCTAAGCGCTTAACCTGATCCAGCGGTTCCAGATCGAGCCCCACTTGCGACAAATCCTGCCGCTCCATACTGGTTAATACCGTCACTGCGATTAATAGCGTGCCCATACCAGACTGTTCCACTGCTTTACGGGCCGCCTCCATCATTCTCTGGCCACCGCTGGCATGCACATTCACCATCCACACACCCAAATCAGCCGCCACCGCACAAGCTTTGGCCACTGTGGTAGGAATATCATGGAATTTAAGATCCAGAAACACTTGAAAGTCACGCTCATGCAAGGCTTTGAGAATAGCTGGCCCTTCCCTTGTGAACAGCTCCTTGCCCACTTTTACTCGGCACTTTTGTGGATCAAGCCGGTCGGCCATTTCCAATGCTTGTTCGTGATAAGGGAAATCCAACGCCACAATAATGGGAGATGTACAAGTCATGATTGCTCCAAGGTGTTATTCACCCTCTAGCCCCTGAATGGGTTTGACCGCCCCCCAGGATTTGCAGGTGGGGCATTGCCAATGTAGGGTTTTACCATCGAACCCGCATTCTTCGCAGCGGTAGATGGGTTTGTCTTTAACCAGCCGCTGAGTAAAAGCTTGCAGGATCGCCAGGTTTTCCTTTTCTTTGCCTTGAGCATGATCCATTTGCTGGCTGATCAAACGATCCAAGCCTTTTACAGAGGGACGTTTCTTTAGATATTCTGATAACACGTAAGCCCCCGCCTCTTCCCCTTCTAACTGGTTCACTAATTTTGACAATTCTATCACGATAGAGATGGAAGGCGTTTTTTCGAGACATTCGAATAGGTATTTTGACAACTCATCGACCTGCCCTACCTGATGATAGTTTTCAATCAGCATTGGCAGGGTATCAGGCACGTAGCGGGGGTCTTGATCTACCACTTTGCGTAGAGCCTTGATGGCTTCTCTTGGATTGCTGGACTGGCTTTCCAGCTCGGCGGTCACGAAACTGGCACGCACGCAGTACTTATCGGTCTGTAACGCTTTTTTCAGGTCCCGCCGGGCATGCACAATATCACCGGCTTTCAAATTTTGTTCAGCTAATTCACAGTAATAATGGGCCAAACGTTGCTGTACTGACTTACCAGCACTAACCAGTCTGTTGGCAACATCTGCCGCCTCTTCCCACTCTTTTTCCTGTTCAAATATGGTAAGCAAGTGCTCTAGTGCAACGACTTGGTTGGGGCTGCTCTCCTCCGCGATTTCTTTAAGCAGCCGTTCAGAGCGATCGAGTACACCCGCCTTTAGGTAGTCACGGGCCAATTCCAACTTTACGGCGGAATGCTGCAATTTGCTTAGATCAGTGCGCGCCAACAAGTCCTGATGAATGCGGATGGCTCGGTCCACTTCTCCCCTACGCCGAAACAGGCTTCCCATCACAATGTAGGTCTCAAAGGTATCACCGCTGACATCCAGAGTTTTTAGCAGCAGATCCACGGCTTCATCTTGCTTTTGGTTGAGGAGAAGATTGAGGCCGTCAAAATAGCCTTTATTGACACTGGCAGCAGGCTCGTCATGGTTTGTTTTTCTACGTTCAGCCTTACCCAGTAACCAGCCGATTACTATGGCAATAAAAAGCAGAATGCCAACGAGCAAATCCCCCATATCAGGAGGGGTCCTTCAGTGATCGCTCGCGTTGCTTATCTAGCTGCTTGGATAACTTGCGGACTTCTCGCCTGGCAGCACTCAGCTCCAGTCCCAACATAACGCTGATTGCGGCACAGAGAAAAATACCCAAAAACAACCCGCCGAGGAAAAAGCCCAGAGCAAAACGACCCACGCTGGTTTCCACCGGTTGAGACTTGTATAGAAGATCCACCACAATATCGTGCTGGTTTTGAATTAAAAACAGTCCAAAGACTAACGAAACAAGTAATACGATTACGACAATTATTAACGCTTTTATTTTTCCCATTTTGCGCTCATTTTCAAAAGCTTGGGCCGGAATCAACAGGCATAAAAAAACGGCATGGCGCTAATCATGCCGTTTTTATCAGGGAATTCAAGGAAAAACGCAATTATGCGGATGGCTGCAGACCCGCCTCATCTTCATCATTATTGACCCGATCCCTCAACTCTTTGCCCGGTTTGAAGTGAGGCACATACTTTCCATTCAAATCCACCGATTCTCCGGTTTTGGGATTCCGGCCTAAACGCGGTGCCCGATAGTGCAGGGAGAAGCTACCAAAGCCACGGATTTCAATTCGACCACCTGTGGCCAGCGCCTGAGACATTTCTTCCAGCATGGTTTTCACCGCAAGCTCAACATCTTTTTGCGATAGTTGTGATTGCCGCTGTGATACCCGTTCAATCAGTTCCGATTTAGTAAGCACGCAATTCTTGTCGTTATCGTTAGACCCGTTACCATCCATCGTTTTTGTACCTCCCGCAGTACTCTTTCCCTGATAGCGCATTCTCATGCATTGTTATATTCAGTCGCGCCGTTGGCAATGTTCTCGACTGTAATGCTTAACTAGTTGAGAAATCTGTATTTATTAAGATAACTCAAGTTCTAAATATAGCAAACTCTGGCATGATGCAAGTCCAAATTTCGTACAAATTTCAAACTGACCCACCAGTCACGCCTGGTTAGGCTGCATTTCTGTATGTTTTTAGAACCAAACCCTATAAAAATCTGTTTTTTCTACAGTTTTTTATCGTTAAGCCGAAAAAGTTTGCTTTAATAAAAAGAAGATTTGAACAGGGTAGTTTTTAATGCTGATTATTCCGGCTGAACGGGGCATCGACTGGCAGCGGGCTCCTGTCATTACAGGTGTTATCGCCCTGCTCTGCTGCATGGTGTTTTTCTTTTGGCAGTGGGGTGATGACAAGCGTTTTGAGCAAGCAGCAACCGTTTACATGGAAAACGAATTGTTAGCCTTGGAGTATGAGAACTTTGTTAGCCACCTGCATCAAAGCCAGCGTAAGCAGGAAGCCACGGAGGTGGAAGCCCTTCACAAAGAAGGCGAAGATCTGTTGGTCATTGTACGCATTTTGTCGGACAAATCATTTACCGAAGAACTCAAGAATACCGATGCGAACTTTTGGGGCGAGGATATTTATTACCGCTGGAGCCAGTCTCGCGATAAAGTAAATCTTCTAATGGATGAAGTTAGCCCTTTTAAGATGGGTTTGATTCCTGCGGAGAGTCGTGCCATCACCTATCTCACTTATCAGTTTATGCACGGTGATGTTCTGCACCTTATAGGCAACTTGGTTATTCTGCTGCTCACCGGAATCGCCGTGGAAGCAGCTATCGGCTCATTTAATTTTCTGCTCTGTTATTTGTTCTGCGGCATCATGGCGGGTGTTGCTTTCACACTATTCAACTGGAATAGCTACATGCCGTTAGTGGGAGCATCCGGCTCCATATCAGGGGTACTGGGAATGTATGCTGCCATCTATGGCATGCGCAAAATTCGCTTTTTTTACAGCCTAATCTTTTACTTTGGTTATTTCACAGCGCCTGCCCTGGTAATACTTCCTGTTTGGATTGCCTGGGAAGTGATTAACGCCGTGTGGGGACAAACCGCTGCCATTGCTTACTGGGCCCATGCTGGCGGCTTGGTGGCTGGAGGTGTGGGCATGTTATTGGCACGACCTTACCTGATTCAGGTAGAAGAAACCTACTTGGACAACGCTCCAGATGAAGACGAAGAATTCCGCAAAGCCTTGGACGATTATCTGAAACAGGTTGCCGCATTTAATTTTGAAGCCGCCAAACGGAAGTTAACGGAATTGGAAAAAAACTATGCCGACAAGCTCCCAGTAATGGAACAGCGTTATCACCTGGAAAAACTTAATCCAAAATCAGAACAGTTTCATCAATACGCCCATTCCCTTTTGACGCAAACTTCTAGCCATGAGCCACTGATTTACCTTCAGCATGAAATCTACTGTGACTATGCTCACCTGCAAGGCAACCATGAGATTGGCGGGGAGGATTTCATTAAACTCATGTTAAGTTTCTGCCAAATAGAGGAATGGGAAACCCTGCAAAGCATGGTGAAACAGGCGCAAAGCCGGCGCTTAACGCACCCGATGTTAGTGAAAGTGCTACGCTTGCTGGCAAAAGGTGAACAGCAACAAGGGGAAAAGCACTTAGCGCAGCAATACTCTGAACTGGCAGATAGTTTGGAACAGACACTCACCGCTGCTCCGGATCACTGACGCAATCATTCCCCAAGCCATCACTTTTGGTCATGTTATGTGACTGCTCAATTCGCTACCCTGACAAAATAACAATGACCACATAGTCCACTCAGGAGAGCCCCCAATGATCGAATGGAGCGAACCCCAGCGCATGCTCCGCAACGCTGTGCGCCAATTTATAGAAAAAGAAATTGCCCCCAACCTAGAAGAACTGGAACACGGTGACACCCCGCCCTATGAGGTATTGCGAAAGTTTTTGAAAACCTTCGGCATTGATGTCATGGCTAAGCAACGCTTTGATGCAGATATTGCCAAGGAAAAAGCCCGCTTGGCCGGAGAGCCTGAGCCGGAGAAAGAAGAGAAAGACCCAGCCATGGCAGAAATGATGCGTGGTGAAGAAACTGCCATGCGCATGATTCCCACCATTGAACTATGTCGATTCTGCCCTGGCATGGTAACCGCAATGGGCGTGAGCATGGGGCTAACCGCTGGCACGATCATGTCTCGCGGCACCTTAGCGCAAAAAGAACGCTGGGCATTGGATCTGCTCACCATGGAAAAAATTGGTGCCTGGGCCATTACCGAGCCCAATTCCGGTTCTGATGCCTTTGGTAGCATGAAAGCCACTTGCCGTCGTAGTGATGATGGCGGCTATGTCTTAAATGGCAATAAAACATTTATTACCAACGGCCCCTACGCCGACACCATTATATTTATCTGCAAGCTGGATGAGCCTGGTGTAGAACCCAAGAACCGCAAGGTTTTAAGTTTTATTTTGGATAGCGGTATGGATGGTTTAAGCCAGAGCAAACCATTCCGCAAGATGGGTATTCATTCTTCTCCTACCGGAGAATTGTTCTTACAAGATGTAAAGGTGGGGCCTGAACGCCTGCTAGGTGAAACGGAAGAAATTTCTTACCGCAGCGGAGTAAAGGACACTTTCTCAGCAGAACGTTCTGGCGTTGCTGCCATGGCTTTAGGCATGGTGGAACGCTGCCTGGAGCTGTGCGTAAAATACGCTAAAGAGCGTGAACAATTTGGTCGCCCCATTGGTGAATTTCAGTTAATTCAAGCTAAGCTGGCAAAGATGGAAGTTGCTCGGGTTAACCTGGAGAATTTAGTGTTCCGTTATATCGAGACTGTGGCTAAGGGCAAGTCCATGAGCCTGGCTGAAGCTTCCGCCATGAAACTCTATGCGGCGCAAACGGCTGTTGATGTGACGCTGGAAGCGGTGCAAATTCACGGTGGCAACGGTTACATGGCGGAGTATCAGGTGGAGCAGCTAGCCCGTGATGCCAAGATATTACAGATTTATGGTGGTACGGATGAAATTCAGATTACTCATATTGCCAGGGATTTGCTATCGCGCAACTAAGATGTAAACCTTTAGCTCAAGTTGCGTTTATCGATATGGTTTTAGATATTGGCTTAATTGATAAGCGCAACGTGAACTAATCAGCTTCTGCCTGAACGATCGGCTCCAAAAACTCCCAAACCAAATTTTCAATAATCGGCTGCGCTTGAACATTAGGATGAATCCGATCCGACTGCATATATTGATCCCAACCCGCCACACCTTCCAATAAAAACGGCAACAAAGGGATATCTGCTTCTTTCGCCACATCCTCAAATACCCGCTCAAACTTTTGCGTGTATTTCTTACCGTAATTGGGCGGAATTTTAATGCCTATCAGAATAGGCTGAGCGCCCTTTTGTTCAACCAGATTCACCATAGAAAATAGATTCTGCTTCATGGCCTTTAACGACATACCACGTAAACCATCATTGCCGCCCAATTCAATTAAAACCCAGCTGGGTTGTTCAGCCTCCAACAACGCCGGTAATCGTGCCAAACCGCCCGCCGTGGTATCACCGCTGATGCTGGCATTTACCACTCGGTAGCCACCATTTTTTTCCAAACGCCTTGCTAACCCCTGCACCCACTCCTTACCTTGAGGAATGCCATAACCTGCGCCAAGGCTGTCGCCCACCACCAGAATGGTTTGTTGATTCGCCCACGAAGACAACGGTAACAACAAAAGCAAAAAGAAACTCAACGTAGCAAATACTGTCAAAACTTCCGTTCTGCCGATGATTCTATTAAGGTTCATCATAATTCATTAATCGTTTTTCGGTTACACAACCCGTTCGAGTATGGAGCATTCCCCTCAATGGAGCAACGCAACCAATCCGTATTAAGTGCCTCAAATGTGGACAAATCCATTCAGATGGCGGACCAATCCCTTAATATTCTTAAGGATGTAAACCTGGATATTGCATCAGGGCAATCTGTAGCGATTGTGGGCGAATCCGGCTCTGGGAAATCCACATTATTAGGACTTCTTGCTGGCCTGGATGTTCCCAGTTCTGGCTCCATTACACTAATGGGGCAAAAACTGGAAAACCTATCGGAAGATCAGCGCGCAAAAGCTCGCGCCAACCATGTAGGTTTTGTTTTTCAATCCTTTCAGTTGATGCCTAATTTAACTGCACTGGAAAATGTGATGTTACCCCTGGAGATTACAAACCAGGAATCAGTACACGAACGAGCGGAGGATATTTTATCGAAAGTGGGTTTAAGCCAACGCCTAACTCACTATCCAAACCAACTTTCAGGAGGTGAACAACAGCGTGTTGCCCTTGCCCGCGCCTTTGTAAGCGAACCTGATATTTTATTTGCCGACGAGCCCACCGGAAACCTGGACACCAATACCGGCAGTGCTATCGCACAACAATTATTTGATTTAAACGAATCGCGACATACTACATTGATCTTGGTTACGCACGATTTGAAACTGGCATCCCGCTGCCAACGCACGTTCATCATGAACGCAGGCAATCTGGAAGAGAAAGCACAATGAATCTATTCTTGCTTTCATTGAAATTATTGCGTCGAGATTGGCGATCAGGCTACTTAAACCTTTTATTGCTAGCCTTGTTGGTTGCTGTTACCACACACAACAGCATCGGCTTTTTGACAGAAAGAATTGAAAATGCCATGGAGGCTCAAGCCACACATCTATTAGGCGGAGACTTGGTGATTAGAAGCCCCAATGCCGAGCCAAGCCTTGAAATGATTGCCGATAAAATGGAAGGCTTGCGCGTAGCACAAGCTGTAGAGTTCTCCAGCGTAATTATGGCTGATGAAGCCATGCAACTATCTTCTGTTAAAGCAGTTTCTTCACTCTACCCATTAAAGGCGCCTCTACGAATCAGCGATGGGCCTTTTCAAGATGATTACCCTACGGAAGGCAGCCCTTCTCCAGGAAAAGCCTGGTTAGAATCACGATTACTTTCTGCTTTGGATCTGGCTGTAGGGGACTCTGTAGAAGTGGGTGACACTACCTTACAAGTGGAAAAAGTACTCACCTTTGAACCGGATCGTGGCGGAAATTTTTACAGCTTTGTACCACGATTAATGATGAACAAAGGCGACTTACCGGCCGCAAATTTAATTCAACCTGGCAGCCGGGTAGAATATTATTATCAATTTTCTGGCCCACAAAAACAAATCACGTTATTACAAAATCAGCTCGAACCCACCCTTAAACCAGGCCAGCAAATTCTTTCCATTCATTCGCGACAACGCACCATTAGCGCTGCACTCAATCGTGCCCAAAGCTACTTACAACTGGCCAGCCTCATGGCCATCTTACTCGCCAGCGTTGCTCTTGCCATGGGCGCGCAATTTTTTAGTGAGCTACGTTTCGACAGCTCTGCCCTATTCCGCTGTTTTGGCTTGCAATCAAAACAGATATTATTTGTTTTCGTAAACCAATTAATTGTCTTGGCAATAGTGGCAAGCTTACTGGGTGGCGCACTAGGTTGGGGCCTGCATTTTATCATCTTAGAATTTTTGTCCGACCTTCTACCTAAGAACATTCCTCTACCCTCCGTAAAACCTTTTTTATCAGGCTGTTTGCTGGCATTGCTTATTCTGCTGGGTTTCAGCTTGCCATCACTGATCCAGTTGCAACGGGTTTCGCCACTCAGGGTGTTACGAAAAGATCTTGATCCTGCCCCGCTTTCAAAATTTTTGATGTACGCCCTGGTGGGCGCCACCATATTACTGTTAATGATCTGGTACGTGCGTGATTTACAATTTATCGCCGCCATTGTTGTCGGAGGAATTTTAGCGTGGATCGCTACTTGGCTGTTGTCCAAATTATTTTCTAGCGCGCTTAACAGACTTAGCCGTTATGGCTCCCTATCTTTACAGGCCGGTTTACGCAACCTTAGCCGCCGCCAATTAAGCACTCGAATTCAATTGCTCGGGTTTGGCCTAACGGCCATGGCCATGCTCGTGGTTATATTAGTACGAGGAGAATTACTGGCTACGTGGAAAGCCCAATTACCCGATAACGTACCCAATCATTTCGTTCTCAATGTATTGCCTCAGGAATCAGAGGGTTTCCAACAATTCCTAAAACAAAACAATATTGAATCACAACCCCTCTACCCGGTTGTGCGTGGACGTTTAACGCATATCAATACTATTCCCGTGGTAGAAGCAGTATCCAAAGAAAACCCTGAAGCGGATACGCCAGAAGCTCTAAACCGTGAATTAAATCTAAGCTGGGCAAAAGAGCTTCCCAGTGACAACAAATTGCTCTCTGGCAATTGGTGGAAAGAAACACCCCAACCGCAACGACTCGTTTCCCTAGAGCAACGCTTGGCAACGCGTCTGGGCATCAAACTGGGCGACACGCTCAGTTTCTTTGTAGCCAATCAAACATTCGACGCTACCGTTTCCAGCATCCGAAGCGTTAGATGGGAATCGTTCCACCCCAATTTTTATATGCTGTTTGAACCAGGCGACCTTGATCACTTGCCTGCCACCTATCTCACCAGCTTTCACTTGCAAGAAAAGCACAAAGCGGTATTGAAAGAGCTATTACAGAAATTCCCTGCCATAACGTTACTTGAAGTGGACGCCATTCTGCGCCAAGTACGAACCATACTGGATCAAGTCAGTGCCGCCGTGGAGTTTATTTTGATTTTTGTGTTGGCGGCTGGACTGACCATCACCCTATCCACCCTCATCACCACCATGCCCCAGCGTTATAAAGAAGGTGCTCTAATGCGCACCCTGGGAGCCAGCAGTCGTCAATTAGTTTTGCAACAATGGAGCGAATTTTTCGCTATCGGCTTACTCGCTGGTTTGGTGGCCTGCGTCGGAGCAGAAATGGTGCGCTTCGCCATCTATTGGAAAATATTTCAACTACCCTATGCGCCCCAGCCCTGGATATGGATAATAGTGCCCCCTGCCCTGGGCTTGTTAATTGGCTTGGCAGGCAAATTCAGCAGTACACGCATCATCCGGCAAAGCCCTGTGGTGATCCTAAGAGATTAAGTATTCCAGGCCTTAACATGTCCATACTCAGACTTCGCAACATCCATCTTGCTTTTGGTGGCCCAGAGCTGCTCAGCGGCGCTTCCTTAAATTTGGAAAAAGGGGAACGAGTCTGTTTAGTGGGACGCAACGGCACAGGTAAATCCACTCTGTTAAAAGTGGTGAGTGGATTAATCAAACCCGACAACGGTGAAGTGGAAAGCTCTCCCGGCACCAAAATCGCCTGGCTAGAACAGGAAGTACCCAAAGATGCGCAAGGCAGCATCTACCATGTAGTGGCCTCCGGTTTAGGAGATGTGGGCAACTTGATTCAACGTTTCCACGAGCTTACCGAAGCCATGGCGAATGGGGAAGACTCTGCTTTTAACGAGCTGGAAAAAGTACAAAAAGAGCTGGAAGCCTGTGACGGCTGGACACTGCAACAGAGGGTGGATACCGTACTATCGCGTCTCACCCTGGATGGAGATGCCCTCTTTGAAGCCCAATCAGGAGGCATGAAGCGCCGAGTATTACTGGCTCGCGCACTGGTACAAGAGCCTGATATTTTGCTGCTGGACGAACCCACCAACCACCTGGATATTGACTCCATCAACTGGTTGGAAGAATTCCTGCTGCAATACCCCAACTGTGTTCTGTTTATCACCCATGATCGCGCTTTCCTCAGCAAACTAGCCACTCGCATCGTGGATCTGGATCGCGGCCAGCTCACCAGTTGGCCCGGCAACTACGACACCTATCTGCAACGCAAGGCGGAAGCCCTGGAAGCCGAGGAAGCCGAATGGGCACGCTTCGATAAAAAACTGGCACAGGAAGAAGTATGGATTCGTCAGGGCATCAAAGCCCGCCGCACTCGTAACGAAGGTCGGGTTAGATCCCTACAGGCCATGCGCAACGAACGCGCGCAACGCCGCGAACGCCAGGGCACCATGAAAGCCAACATCCAACAGGCGGAGATCAGCGGTAAAAAAGTCATCGAAGCCAAACACATTCACGTGGAATTCGATGGTCGCACCATCATTGACGATTTCTCCACCCTGGTGCAAAGGGGCGACCGCATCGGCATCATCGGCCCCAATGGCATTGGCAAATCCACCCTACTTCAGGTTCTATTAGAGCGGCTCAAACCCAATAGCGGCAGTGTGGAGTTGGGCACCAATGTACAAATCGCTTATTTCGACCAACTTCGAGCGCAGCTGGATGAAGAGCTAAGTGTGCGAGAAAATGTGGGCCAAGGCAGCGATCAGGTTACCATCAACGGCCAGAGCAAACACATCATGGGCTACTTGCAGGACTTTCTGTTTAGCCCAGAACGAGCCCACACTCCGGTGCGCGCACTCTCCGGTGGAGAGCGTAACCGACTGCTGCTGGCCAAGCTGTTTACCCAACCCTCCAACCTGCTGGTGCTGGACGAACCCACCAACGACCTGGATATCGAAACCCTTGAGTTGCTGGAAGAACTGGTAAGCCAGTACGAAGGTACCATTCTATTGGTGAGCCATGACAGAGCTTTTATCAATAACATCGTTACCAGTAGCATCGTATTCGAAGGCAACGGCCAGGTAGAAGAATATGTAGGCGGCTACGATGACTGGCTACGACAACGATCAGAAACCAACCAGGCAACCACAAAACAAGACTCAGCACCCAAAAAAGAAGACCAAAAAGCCAACAAGCAGAAGAAAAAGCTCAGCTACAAAGAGCAAAGAGAACTGGAAACCCTGCCTCAGCAAATAGAAACACTGGAAAACAAGCTTGAAGAGCTACACACCGCCCTGTCCGACCCCAAAATCTATCAAGAATCCAGCGACAAAGTGAGCCGACTAAAGCAACAAAGCGAACAAACAGAAAAGGAGTTGGAGAACGCATTCACCCGCTGGGAAGAACTAGAGGCACTGAAAAACACACTACAACCATGAATCTGACTGGAAAAAACCCTTAACTGGACTAAACTGATTACAAAACAAACAGTTAGCGAGTTAAGCGCCTTTGGGCGAGCAGGTTCTCCATTGTCAAAGTCAACAATGCTATCCGTAATCGTTGGGCTTATAGCGGCCACTGTGATTCTTCTTAGCGAAAACATCGCCATAGAGGCCTCTGCGCTTGCAGTTTTTGCTGTCATTGCATTGGTCTCCTTGAGAATGTCCAGCAACAAAAACGACATAGAACCGCAGCCGATAGAAATCCCACTCTGCGAACAACCCAATATTCAAAAAGCCTTTCGTGAAAATGAATCCAGTTACGAAAGCATGACTAAACGAATCCACTCCTTAGATTCAGCTATTCGCAACAGCACGCAAACTCTGTCCTCAAGTTTTTCCGGTTTGGGCAGTACCTCCAACCAAACCAACCATCTTATTAACGAAGTTATGGCGCTGGTGGCTTCCTCCCAGAGCGCCAAAACCGATAACGATGAAGAACACATTTCCGTAGAAAAGTTCGCCAGCGAGGTGGGCGACATACTTGGCCAATACGTAGCACTGTTGGTGGACGTAAGCGAGAAAAGTGTTCAAGCCGTGCATTTTATTGGCGATATGGTGAACGAGCTGGATCAGATGTTTGCCTTGCTGGTGGACATTCGCACCATCGCAGAACAAACCAACCTGCTTGCATTAAACGCAGCCATTGAAGCTGCCAGAGCAGGTGAAGCTGGCCGTGGTTTTGCCGTGGTAGCAGATGAAGTTAGAAAGCTATCTCAAGATACCGACAGCCTCAGTGACCAAATTCGTGTGCGGGCAGAAAAAACCAAATCCACTGTTACAGAAGTGCGAGGCATTGTAGGTGCCATCGCCTCCATGGACTTAAACAACGCCATCAATGCCAAAGGCCATGTAGACAGTATGCTGCAAGGTCTGGAAGAAATGAATAGTTCCATTTCAAGTACCATGGATCAGCTTAACAGCCTAAACACAGAAGTGAACCACCATGTTAGCACCGCCGTTCAAGCCCTTCAGTTTGAAGACATCACTACACAAGTCATTGCTGATATTAGTAAAAACATCCACGTACTCGATGCAGTGAACAATCAATTAGGTAAAATCTGTGAAACTGCTAAGATAAAAGAGGATGACAGTCATTTAATCGAACGCTTAAATGAAATACTTATGGTGGAGCGCAGACCCCACTCCCACGAGGAACCCAACCGCGCCTCCCATAATGAAGGTGAAATCGATTTGTTTTAGTTAGGTCAGGAGACCCCAAATGCCAGTTGAAAGCACACTTTCCAGTGACGGAAAAACTCTCACCATCAATATCAGTGGCCGCTTTGACTTTGAAATCGTACAAGAATTTCGAAACGCCTACGCGGAGCACAAAGATGTAGACTACATCATCGATATGCGCGCCACAGAGCACATGGACAGTTCAGCCCTTGGCATGCTGTTAAACATGCGCAAAAGTCTGGGGGATTCAGCCAAAGTATCCATTATCAACTGCCGTCCTCAAATTAAAAAAATCCTCACCATATCCCGCTTCGATAAAAAGTTCGATATCGAATAATCACAACCAACCGCAGACGGTTCAATGAAAATACTGGTTGTTGATGACACGGAAGCCAATCGCAAACTTCTGGCCTGGATCTTAGAAGATCAAGGCCATGAAATAATTGAAGCTGCTGACGGCCAAGAAGCATTAGATCTCTTCAAGCAAAGCCACCCTGATTTGGTTTTGATGGATGTAATGATGCCGGTAATGGACGGCTTTGAAGCAACAGAAGCCATCAAAGATTACCTGGGTGACACCCATGTTCCCATCATATTTCTAACGGCCTTATCCGATGATGAATCCCTAACCAAATGCTTGTCCATCGGTGGAGATGATTTCCTAAGCAAACCCATAAATGAACAAGTGCTTACTGCAAAAATCAAAGCCCATAGCCGTATAAAAGACCTAAACGAACAGTTAAACAGGCAAAATGCTGAACTGACCAGACTGCACCAACTCACCATTCGCGAACACGATATCGCAAAATCTGTTTTCGACAGTGCTCTGGCCGAAAGCATCATGGACAGCGCCAACACGCGGCATTACATGTCCCCTGCTGCCATTTTTAATGGCGACATGCTGCTGGTATCCAACAGCCCTTCTGGTGGCCTGTACACACTGATGGCCGATTTCACCGGCCACGGTTTACCAGCGGCCATAGGGGCACTACCTGTGTCGCAAACCTTTTTTGAATTGGCCAAAAAAGGCGCATCCGTTAGCAGCATGGCAAGAGAGTTAAACAAGTGCCTGGAAAAATTCCTACCTGACTACATGTTTGCAGCGGCAGCCATCATTGAATTAAACGCCGATGGCACAAGGGTGAGTTTATGGATGGGCGGCCTACCCGACATCATCCACACCAACCATAAGAGCCAGCTAAAAGACAAAATAGTATCCGTACACATGCCATTAGGCATCCTGAGCGATAAAGAATTTGAGCGGGAACCAACTATTATTGAAGTGGAGCCGGGTGATCGCCTTTATCTCTATACGGATGGCATACCGGAATCCCAAGACCCTCAAGGTGAAATGTATGGCGAGGCACGGCTTCTAAGCCACTTTAATGAAACCGCAACCGACCCCATTAAAACTCTCATCGAAGAAGTTACAGCCTTTGCTGGTGGCAAAGAGCAGATGGACGATATCACCCTACTAGAGCTCATCTGTAAGCCTGTTGAAACCGATATTCCTACAATAGAAACACAAATTGATTTTAGCAACAGCTTACCCTGGCAACTCAAAATGTCCCTTACGGAAAAAGAACTCTCAAAAGGCACATTCCCCATTGACCAAATTATTGACATGATTGGTAGCTCGCCAGGGGTGGAAACTCATAAAGACTATCTGCATACCATCATGGCTGAGTTGTTTGCCAACTCATTGGAACACGGCATTCTGGAATTGAATTCTGACTTAAAAAATACCGAAGAAGGTTACTTGGATTATTACCAACAACGACAAGAAAAACTGAAGAATCTCAATGAAGGAAGGCTGGAAATCACCATA
>JBFKSL010000036.1:0-14980 GCA_041626995.1 Ketobacter sp.
AGGGTCTGGCGTGCCGAATAGGGGATTTCCCCGTTTCCTCTCTTCAATTTGTCCAGTTCTTCAATGACGGTAATCGGTAGCACAACATCATTATCAGCAAAGTGGAGTAAGGCTTCGGGATCGTGAATCAATACATTGGTATCAATAACAAAAGCTTTTTTCCCACCTTCAACTTCTACACTCATTAGCTTTCCTCAAGAAGATACATATACAAGTTATTGTTCGCTAAGGGTGTTGCAGTGCTTTCAGACCTCCTCTTATGCTCCCCGGTGACAGTAAAAACCTGGTGATCTGATTCCCTTGCTTGGCTCCTGAAGGAATTTGCGGAACAAGGGTTCCCGCTGAAGGTTTTTTTTGCTTTAATTAATTCATACTGTAGATCAACAAAACCAGAAATGGCAAACATTTTTATCGGCTAAGTTGTTGTTTTTCTTGGCCTAAGTGATCGTCTCCCCTGTATTTTTACCAAATCTTTTTTACATTTCTGTTACCCCCCGTATTATCTACTTATGCTTATTGCTCATAAAAACCACAATAGGCCTCGCTTTTTGCAATTGTTCATTAATAATCCACTTAGTTATACTCATTCGTTATCAATACGGTGGACGAAACTCATGCTGCTTACTATAGTGATGTCATTTAATTTCAATAGTTTCTGATCCATTCCATAAAGAACACTCTGTATTCAAAGCAGGACAGCTTAAGGACAAAGCTTTTTTGATTCCACAGAGTTAGAATAAAGATTATCGGTTCTTAGGACTCAATAATGACATCGATCTCAACCAAAGGCTCACCCAAAAAACTGCTACTCATCGAAGATAAAGAAGAGCTGCTGGTAACTCTAAAGTCTCTGGTGGAAAGTCATGGTTTTGTTGCTGAAGCAGCCACCACTACCTCGCAAGCAATAAGTCAATTGAAGCAATACAATATTGATTTGGTGCTATTGGAACTCGCCCTGCCAGAGCAAAGCGGTAAGGAGCTGTGGCAGTTCATCCATGAACACTGCCCTGAGATACCGATCATTGTTATCAGCAACGATTATTCCTTTTCGTCGGTATCCAGTTCGTTAAAAAAGGGGGCTTTTGACTTTATTCGCAAGCCCTATATGGCCGATGAACTGATCAACGCAGTCAATAACGCTCTAGAAAAGCGCCGTTTGGAATTCGAGCACAAAACCATGCTAAGCCGAATTCAACAGTCTGAAAAACTGCATCGTTTCATGATAAACAATTCTCCAGACATTATTTACATTTTGAATGAACGGGGTCAATTTACCTTTGTTAATGATCGAGTATCCAAGTTACTCAACGTGAGTAAAGATGAACTAATGGGAAAACATTTCACCTCCCTGATGAGCGAGGATGAAAATAGAACTCATCCATTTTTATTTAATGAACGCCGAGCAACGATCCGCAAGACCCAGCGCAATGAGATACATCTACGTAAACGGCTTTCATTAAATGGAGACGGTTCCACGACGAGTCTGTCCATGCCTTTTGATATCAACGCTATGGGCATCTACGAACAGGATAAAGCCACTAACAAAAAGACTTTTAAAGGCACCTATGGCATAGCCAGGGACATTACTGATCGCAAGCAGGCAGAGTCCCTGATGCGATTCCAAGCCTATCATGACTTGCTTACTGGCTTGCCTAACCGATCCTTATTCCGTGACCGACTGTCACTGGCTATCTCCCATGCAAAGCGCAGCCACTCTAAAGTGGCAGTAATGTTTTTGGATTTGGATCGTTTTAAAATTATCAACGATACCCTTGGCCACAACATAGGTGACCAAGTAATCCAGGCCGTTTCCCGTAGAATCAGCGAATGCCTACGCGAGGGAGACACCCTCTCCCGTTTTGGTGGCGATGAATTCACCTTGCTCTTACCAAACATCAAAAGCCAGACCGATGCCAGCATCATTTGCAAGAAGATTATCTGCGAATTAAAGCAGCCATTCTTTATTGAAGATAACGAACTGTATATCACTGGTTCCATTGGCATTGCATTGTTTCCCGACAATGGCCAGAAAATTGACCACCTGATTCAAAATGCTGATATTGCAATGTATTACACCAAAACCCGTGGCAAAAACGGCTTTCGGTTTTTCAATGAAAAAATGAATCAAGCCTATGCTAACAAATTGAATATAGAGCACGATCTTCGTAACAGCGTGGCTACCCATCAACTGTATTTAGAATACCAACCCATATTTAATGTAACCACCAAGCAGGTATATGCTCTGGAAGCCTTTTTGCGCTGGAACCACCCCCAAAAAGGGGTTTTGAGGCCAAAAGACTTTCTTAGCATTGCCGAAGAAACCGGGTTGATTGTAGATTTAGGCAGCTGGGTAATTAATAAAGTATGTTCCGACCTGCAAGAATGGGCCAATCCAGTTTTAAAAATTTCTGTGAATTTTTCACCCCAACAGGTGGAAGATTCCGAGTTTGAAAACCTGTTAATGAGCGCAATAAAATCTCATGATGTATCGCCCAATCAAATTGAAATTGAAATTACTGAAAAACTACTGATTCGAAATCTGGCTACGATAAGAACCAAACTAAAACGACTGAACCGTTTGGGTTTTTCCATCGCAGTTGATGATTTCGGTACTGGCTTTTCATCTTTGAGCAGCTTGCATCAACTTCCTATCAACACGATCAAGCTTGATCAATCTTTTCTAAAACATATTGGCAACGATAAAAATAGCGGTGATGCCTGTATAGTTGGCGCCATAAGCGCTATGGCAAACGGGCTCAACTTAAACCTGGTGGCCGAAGGAGTTGAAACCAGCGAACAAAGAACTTACCTTGAACAACTTGGATGTAACACCATGCAGGGAAATTTGTTTCAGGAGCCGGTTTCCAGTACTGAAGCGCGTCATATCACGGTTTCACCCATTCTGATGGAGGAATAAATCAGAAAACTGATCCCGGTCATTTTGTTTCCCTGCCAACGCGGCAAAATTTTTATAAGAAATACAACAGGGAATACTAGCCATGCCAATACCACTTCACCTAGATACAGTTGAAGCGTGTGTCGATCATATCATTAAAACCATTGGAAATGACATTCGCATCGGTTTACCGCTTGGGCTAGGTAAACCCGCTGAGCTGATAAACGCACTCTACCAACGGGCAAAGGCCAACCCTGAGATCAAACTCACCATTCTTACTGCCTTATCACTGGAGTATCCAGATGCGGGTGGAGGTCTGCAAAAACGGCTATTGGCCCCATTTTTTGAGCGGGTTTTTGGTGACTACCCTGGCTTGGATTACATGCGGGATCTTCGCGCAAACACCATTCCAAACAATATCGATGTGCACGAGTTCTTTTTCAAGTCTGGTGCACTATTAAATAGCGATGCTGCTCAACAAAACTATATTAGCACCAATTACACCCACTCAGTACGCGACCTGTTAAATTGGAAGGTTAACGTGTTAGCCCAGATGCTTTCCCATAGAACCAAAGATGGGAAAGATGAATTCAGTATGAGCTGCAATCCAGAAACCATTCTTGACCTGCTTCCTGAGATGAATAAACGGAGAGAGGCTGGAGAGAAAATTCTAATTATTGGCGAAATAAACGAAAACTTGCCATTTATGTTGAACGACGCGCTCATCGAAGAAAACCAATTCGATGTCGTGATCAATAACCCCGCTTACACGAGTAAACTTTTTGCACCACCAAACATGCCGGTAACTACCACAGACTATATGATTGGTTTGCATACCAGCACTCTAATAAAGGACGGGGGCACTCTGCAAATAGGTATTGGCTCCCTTGGTGATGCCATTGTCTACGGTTGCGAATCCCGTGACCGGGACAATCAAGCCTATAACGAAATTCTCGACAAGTTGCAGGTAAAAGATAAATTTGGTGATCTGATAAATGAATACGGAGGCACAGATTCTTTTAAAGAAGGCCTCTATGGCAACAGCGAAATGTTTGTGGGTGGATTTTACGATCTAATTCAGAATGGCATTCTAAGGCGAAAAGTTTACGACAATGTTGCTATTCAGCGCTTAATCAATGAAGGCAAACTGTGTGAAGATTTGACCGCAGATCATTTAAGTACGTTATTGGAAGAAGGCGTAATCAATAACACACTTACTGAAAATGACATAAAGCTTCTAACAAAATTTGGAATATTTAAAGCAAATACTGCCTTAGCTAATGGAGAAATCAAAGCGCCAGACGGACAAACCATTGCAAATAATCTTTCCGCAAACTTTGAACAGATTACCAAACTTTGCCTGGGCGACAAGTTAAAGCAAGGTCGAATTATGCATGGCGGTTTTTTCCTAGGCCCCAACGCATTCTATGAAGGCTTGAAAAACCTGGATGAAGAAACCCTTTCTTCCATCAATATGACCAATATTAGTTATATGAACCAACTATATGGTCAGGAAGAACTAAAACGCTTACAGCGCAAGCATGCACGCTTTGTGAATACGGTGTTTCTTGCCCATGCCATGGGCGCTGCCACTTCAGATGGCTTGGAAAACGGTAAGGTCGTTAGTGGCGTGGGCGGCCAATATAATTTTGTGGCTCAAGCCCATGAGCTTGAAGGCGCCCGTTCAATCTTAATGTTGAAATCTACCCGCGAAAAGAATGGAACAACCCATTCGAATATTGTGTGGAACTATGGCCACACCACCATTCCCCGCCACTTACGTGATATCTATGTAACAGAATATGGAATCGCCGATGTACGCGGAAAATGCGACAAAGATGTTATCGCAGCCATGCTGAACATCGCAGACTCACGCTTTCAACCAGAGTTACTCGCCAAGGCAAAACAGGCTGGGAAGATCCCGAAAGAATATCAAATACCGGAGATCTTCACCCACAACACACCACAGCGACTGGAAGCAACATTAGCGCCTTACCAGAAAAAGGGACTATTCCCCCCATTCCCCTGTGGCACCGATTTCACCCAGGAAGAATTGGTGGCCGCGCGCTGCTTGAAAGCTATGAAAGTGAAAACCGAGAAAAAATCAACCATTATTAAAGCGCTATTTCGGGCACTGAAAAACCCAGTAGCTCCAGACGCCTATCAGCACTTCTTAAAACGCGTTCAACTGGACGCGCCCCATTCTATGGAAGATAAAATTGCGCGGGTATTAATGATGGATGAGCTGGAAGTTGTACTATCAGGAAAGTAACCAACCGCAGGCCCGCTAACTGCGGGCCTGCTCAATTTGAACTCCACTAACTATTAGCTTCCAACACCTGAAGATAATTTTGCCGCTCATATGCAGAAGGGTCGGCAATATTACCGTAACTTAATTTTCCTTTTAGCGCGGCAACAGAATCAAATTCGCTGTTATCAATCCAGTTTTCCAACCCTTCAAGCAATCGAGTAGCCTCATCCACACCTTGCTGAAACAATACACTGCAAAGCTGCAAACTATCTGCACCCACCAATAGCGCTTTAACTATATCGTTTACAGAATGAATTCCTCCCGTTGCCGATAACGATAGGCGAACCTGCTCGCGCAAAATAGCTATCCAGCGAATACGCAACAAAGACTCCGTGGAATTACTTAAACTTAAAGTAGGCGTAACGGAAAGCGTTTCCAAATCAATATCTGGAAGATAAAAACGATTGAACAACACCACGCCATTTACACCCGTATCTTCTAAGCGCTTAACTAAGTGAGCCACCGATGAAAACTGAGATGTCAGTTTTACTGCAATGGGTAACCCCACATGGGCCCTTAATTTATAAATGAGATCAATGTAGCGCCGCTCTATCTGATCGCTTGACTCCTTGACATTGGCCGCAATGTAATAGATATTTAGCTCTAAACCATCACAACCAGCCTTTTCAAGTTCCGCTGCATGCTCCAGCCAACCCGTTTCGGTAACACCGTTTAAACTACCCATCACGGGTATATCCAGCGCATCTTTATAGGATTTAATTTTATCTGTATAAGCTTGAAGCTGATCTGGTTTTTGTTGAATAACCTCCTCAAACAAAGAAGGCATCACCACTGCTGAAATACCCTTTGATTGCAGCTGCTTTGCAGAAGCCAGTTCGCCCGTTAATGGCGAAGCAGATGCCATCAATGGGTTTTGTAATTGCATACCGCAATACGTCGTTGTTAAGTCAACCATGGCTGCTGCCCTTTTCTGCCTTGAAATTAAGAATGAATTATCATCCAGTCACGCGACGCTTCAAAGCTCGACCGATGAAACGTGCTTTTGTACCTAGATTAAAGCGTTTTAAGTTAGTAACTACAATACCTTCAGTAAAACGAGTACGCTTGGAATAATCAATATGTACGTCTACTACCACCGGCTTGTCCTGCCCAGCCACCTGCAGCGCTTTTTCCATTACATCAGCCACTTCAGAATTTCTCTGTATGGATAAAAACTCTGCTCCAGTTGCCTGGGCTACACCGGAGACATCTAATTGTCCTAATACTGTACAGGTTTTTCTGTTATAGGGAATCTGTTGCGCTTGAGAAATCTGTGACAGCTCACCATCGCTGAACACAAAAAACACCACACCCAATTTTTGAGTCGCGGCGGTGAGTATTTCCATGCAGGTCATACTAAATGCACCATCCCCCACAATTGCCACTACTTTGTTGTTTCGATTGCTTAACTTTGTGCCAATTGCTGCAGGTACCGCATAACCCATACAGTTAAAGTCTGTAGGAGAAATAAAATGCTTAGATTTATGAATTGGCATTAATTCGGCGGCCAAGAAGGTATGGTTTCCGTCATCAACAACCACATAATCGTCATCATCCAGCAACTTTCTTAATCCACTAAAAAAGTGGTAAGGGTTAACACGATTACCACTATCATGTTGTAACCAATCCTGGGCATACTGCTGTTTATCCTTAGCGATCTGATCACGCAAATCAGCGTGAGCATTACGAGGTTCAGGCAGCACTTGCAAAGCATCCCACAACATTTCTGCAACCATACTGGCATCCCCTTCGATGGCCACTTTGGCTGGATAATTAACGCTGAAAACTTCTGGATTAATATCTATGTGAATTAAATTTTCAGTTACGCTAACACCAAAGCTTCCTGTTGCAATTTCGCCAAATCGAGTTCCAATTGCCAGCATACAATCACAATCTTTAAAGGCATTAGTGGCAGCGGGTACCGCATATTGCCCAAACCCCATTCCCACGTGTAAAGGATGCGTTGCAGGAAAACAACTTAAGCCTTGTAAAGTTGTAGCAACAGGCGCATTTAGATAGGCTGCTATTTTCTTCACCCACACCCCTGCGTCACGAGCCCCCCAACCAACAAATATGCCTGGATTCTTAGCCTTAACTAACATTTCCGCAGCTTGATCCACTAGAACTTTCTCTACTAAATTCTTAGGTGGCGGCAGTGGCTCAAATGATGGCACCGAATCCACTTCTCCAGTAAACAATTGTAAGTTTACTGGGATCTCTACGAAAACCGGACCGGGCTCACCTTCATTAGCAATACGATAAGCATCGTAAATGGTGGGAACAATTTCTCTATGATTAGTGACTTTGTAGGTTTTCTTTGTGATTTCGCTTAGAAAGTTCTGTTGATCCATCTCATGCAATTGGTAGCGATAGGGTTGATCCGTTCTCACACCACCTGATATCACCAGCATTGGAACGCCATCCAAATAGGCTTCACCTATTCCTGCAGAAGCGTATGCAGCTCCTGCTGCGGGTACAATGACAATCGTACCAATACTTCCTGACGTACGACTAACCGCATCAGCCATAAAGGCTCCACCCGCCTCATGGGTTACCAATATGGGCTTAATGCTTTCTGACTTCGCCAACTCGTCATACAACTCAGTATTGTGCACACCTGGAATACCAAAGGTAAACCGAACCCCCACTTGCTCTAATGCGTATCGTGCTAACCATGCACCGGTTTTTTTCATAATAATTTCCTACCCGTTTAAGGATTAGCTTTACCAATAATAGATCTTGCTGCCACACGGGCAGTTAACACACATAAAGAAAGAAATGTGCCCTCAAGAGAGCGTTTGCCATTGGCACCACCGCCGCCAAAACCTGCTGCCTCACCCACAGCGTATAACCCTTCTATTGGAGCACCGGTCTCAGACAACACTCGGCTATGATCATCGGTTTGTATACCACCCATACTTTTGCGGCTGATAATAAACTCTCGAATGGCCACCAAAGGGCCTGCCTTGGGATCTTCAATCTTTTGATGTTTTAGGGTTCTGATACGATCACCTTTCCAGCGTCGCGCGTGTTCAATGCGCCTTAACTGATCATCATTATGCAATGCGGCGCCACGATCAATCACGCTATCATAATGACGAATATCCGCTTTCATCCCATCTACATCAATTGTAGTGCCAATACTCAGTTCATTCATTTTTTCAGCTAACTGGTCAATACCGTTGGCTACAATCACATCTTCACACTCGCTCACTAAGTAATCGTACAGAGTATCATTACCCAATAGAATTTCTTTTAGAAAAGTAACCGGTTTACGATCACGAAAGGCAGGGTTATGTTCAGAACCCGATATAGAAATTTCTTTGCGCGCGATTTTTTGGTTCATCACTTGCCAACTATAGGCGTGTTCCATATTAGAGATACGCTGACACATGCCATGGGTATCAAAACCGGTAACCAGCGGATGCGGGCCAATTCGTCGGCCTCGGGCATTCATCCATAAAGCCGATTTCGGCGGAATCAAACTTAATCCATGGTCGGGCATTCTTGGCTTGGGATGTCGAATACCTGCGGCGTAATTCCATTGCCAATCCAGATGAGTCACTTGACCGCCAACCTGCTCCACTGCATCGTGAACCAAACCATCCGAATATTTATGAGAGCCATTTAATAAATAAGGGGTATGACCCCAACCTTCGGGCCAATGCTTTCGAACCCGTTCCAAATCGCCATTTATACCACCGGTAGCCGCAATGGTAACATCCGCCTCAATCTCAAATTCTTTGCCAGTGCGTTCATCGAGACCACAAACGCCCGTTACCGTTTCATTATGGGTGATAAATGCATCCACCCTATGCTCGAACAGCACCTTTAATTTATTCGCAAACCTTGGTGCTCGCAGGTGTTGGATCAAAACCTCCGTTAGCTGCCACCCTGTTCCCCACACAATGTGATAACGGGGCACAGAGTTTCCTGGCATATATTCACCGCGTTCAACCCAGTTAACTGCGGGAAAAAAACGAACTTGATTTTCTTGCAACCACCGATACACATCCTGATGATTTCGATAACAATACATTTCTGCCCAATGCTTTGGCCAATGGTCCTGCTCTCCGAATTCCGCAAACGACAGCCAGTCTCGATACATTAATTCCGGGTTATCTTTCACGCCATTCATGGCTTGAACTTTGGTGCCGCATAAAGCCATGCCGCCAAACGCTTCTTTCGCCAAACCACCAAACCGGCCTTCAACATCTCTATCCAGAATGGTGACTTGCTTACCAGCCCGTAGCAATTCCAACGCAGCAACAATGCCAGCGATGCCGCCTCCAACAATCAGTATTTCTGTGCGGTGTGCGTTCATTAAATTTATCTCTATTATCTGGCCGCTTTTTAATAGTTTATTCCAAATTTATCTAAGCCACATTGCAGGCACCTAAAAAAGACTTACCAGTCACAATCTTCTGTTCAATCTTTTCATGTTAATCAGTATCTTAGCAGGGTATACAAAGCGTCACAAAGTGACGTTTGCTTGGTGAATTTTCATTTCGTAGAATGGGTTGATTACAAGAAAATTCCCTGTCACGGAACCCAATTTCCGAGAGGCACTTTAACCCATGACTGCACCCCAAGATATCAAAGAACCCGGCCTTACTATCGCATATAACCCCGCCACTGGAGAAGAAATAGGAACAGTTGCTAATACTGATCTTAATACTTTGCCAGAAATGTTTGCCCATGCTCGCTCCGCGCAAAAAATTTGGGCAAGACGCAGCTATAAAGAGCGGGCTCGTGCATTGCGCTTGATGCGTGACTACATTGTTGCCAATGCAGAAGAGTTGAGCGAGATCGTTAGCAAAAGCAACGGTAAAACCCTGGTGGATGCTTTAGCAACCGAAGTGCTACCCTGCACCCTGGCCTGCGATTGGTATGGCAAACATGCTGAAAAAGTGCTGAAGGACAAAAAGCTTCCCATTGATAGCCTGCTATTTTTCAACAAACGCTCAATCATCCAGCGTAAGCCGCTGGGTGTGGTGGGCATCATTAGCCCTTGGAACTATCCTCTTTCCATTCCGTTTGGCGAAGTGATCATGGGGCTGATGGCTGGAAACGCCATTGTACTGAAGGTAGCAGCCGCAACGCCATTAGTGGGCCAAGCTATCGATCGCATTATTGCAGCAGGCAATTTACCCAAAGGTTTATTCCAACAAATCGTTGGCTCTGGCGGTGCTGTATCGCAAGCGTTTTTTGATAATGATATCGATAAAATATTCTTTACCGGCTCCGTAGATGTGGGTAAGCAACTAATGGAGCAAGCTGCAAAAACCTTAACACCGCTTTCATTAGAATTGGGCGGTAACGATCCCATGCTGGTGTTTGAAGACGCTGATCTTGAGCGCGCAGCAAATGGCGCTGCTTGGGCCGGCTACCAAAACGCTGGTCAGTCTTGTGGTGGTGTAGAACGGTTATACGTGCATGAATCCGTTTACGAGAAATTCTTAGAATTGATGAAGAAGAAAACCGCCGCATTACGACATGGTGTGGGGCAAAGCTTTAATACAGATATCGGCTCATTAACCACTCGCGGCCAGTTAAACACGGTAGAACAACACCTGGAAGATGCCCTTAAGAAAGGTGCTAAAATTGTTGCTCAGTCTCAACCTCGAGGCCCACAGAATGGTTATTTCCACCCAGCCACTTTAATCACTGATGCAAAAGAAGGCATGTTGCTGGTGGATGACGAGACATTCGGCCCAATTTTGCCAATCATGAAATTCTACACCGAAGAAGAAGCCATTGAGTTAGCCAACGAATCCCATCTAGCCCTAACTTCCTCCATCTGGACACGAGATCTAAAACGTGCCAAGCGCATTGCTGGCATGCTTGAATCCGGCGTGACCACTATTAACGATCACCTCTATACTCACGGCCTTTCAGAAATGCCTTGGGGCGGCTGGAAGCATTCTGGCCTTGGTCGTACCCATGGCCATGAGGGGCTTTTGGAAATGACCCATGCCAAAGCCATCAACTGGGATCTTTTACCTGCTAAACGTAACTTGTGGTGGTACCCCTTCGATGAAACCACCTATAACACCCTGCTTAAAGCCCAACGTATGATTTACTCGGGGGATGCCAAAGAGAAGGCAACCAATGCCTTGGGTGCCGCTCCATACATGGTGAAAAAAATGTTCACCAAGTGGAAAGCTTAACGTAAAAAAAAGCCCGGGAGACCGGGCTTTTTTATATAAGAAATATAAGTTAAGAATATTGTGGCGGGGTTTTAAAACCACCCATAACCTTTTCTAATAAACTGGCAAACTTAATAGTGGTTTTATCTTCGTAAGGTGCACCAAGAATTTGCAGATTAACCGGCATCATATCGTTGGTAATCCCAATGGGAGCACTGGTTGCAGGCAATCCCATCAAAGTCGCAGGCGCAATCCACATAAACATGTCTGCATAATTCCTTTGCTCACCATTTACCATGATTTTGCGAGTGAATATGTCCTGATGCTGAATATGCTTAAAACTGGTAGTCATAGCTATGGGCATTAGCACCACATCAAACTCTTCAAACACGGTACAGAACTTCTCACGAATCCTATTACGCTTTTCGTTATTGCGTGCCCAATTAACATGAGACTGAGCGACCCCCTCTAAAAAGTTTTCAAACAAGTTGGGGGCTTTGATCGTTTTACCAAGTTTACGCAATAATGGCGCAGCCAGGCCAAAGCCATAACGCATATACTTACTTTGTGATGCCCCCATAACACCACCCAATAAATTTAGATAGGTTGGGTAGAAACGCTCTAGCCCCATTCCCAACGGCGAGCCCGAAGTAACCGAAACACCATTCTGTTCTAGAGTGGATTTCAATTCCTTATAAATGGGCGCCATACGTTGATCTATGGGGCACAAAGGATCATCCATCCATAACAGTACATTAAAATCGCTGAGCTTCTTTTTCTTTGCCGCAGGCAGCTTTAATTGCCAACCGGGTTGCATCAATGGCGAGGGACCAGCCACCACATCCAATAACAACTGCAAGTCATCAGCCGTACGCGCCATAGGGCCAGCAACAGCTAAATCGGTTTCTGAAAGCACCCCAGGAGGGCCTGGAATATGGCCACGTAACGATATAATGCCATGGGTGGGCTTATGGCCATATACGCCACAAAAATGAGCAGGAATACGAATGGAACCGGCAATATCACTGCCTAGTTCGAGGGAAGAAAACCCCGCCGCTAGGGAAGCGGCTGACCCTCCAGAGGAACCCCCTGGTGTATTTTGAGAATTCCAGGGATTATTGGTGGTGCCGTACACCTTGTTGTAGCTTTGGATATCGGAAGCAAACAGCGGAACATTGGTTTTGCCAAAAATAATGGCACCTGCTGCTTCCAAATTTTTCACGGCTACCGCATTTTTATCGGGCAAGTGATTTTTTAATGCAGGTGCTCCAGCGGCACAAGGCATACCCACGACTTCGAAAGTATCCTTTATCGTAATGGGCAAACCATGAAGTGGCCCCCAGAATTTCCCATCGGCCCTGGCCTGATCAGCTGCATCAGCCTTGGCTCGTGCAGCAGAATAATCCGTTGCCACCACCGAGTTAATGGCAGGGTTTAAACTTTCGATTCGACTTATATAATAATCCAACAATTGTCTACTGGTTAGATTACCGCTTTTCATTTCTTGTAATAGCTTCTTCGCCGAATAATAGCCCCACTCTATACTCACAACCACCCCTCAACTAGTTAAACAAAAGAATGACCAGAGATTACCCCAGCACGAATAAGATTAAAACTCCTTATCCATATTCGGGCGCCTAAGACGTTTAAACATGTCCATCTCCCAAGGGCGAAGCGCCAAAACCATACTGGTGCCGAACCGCTCAGATAGGGGACAAACCTGATCTTCCTGATCCAAATTTTTAAAATCTGCCGCCAAACGCTTTAATTTTCTTTGCATCTTATCGTTTGATGACCTGGTTAACATACCGGTGATAAATAACCGTATTTCTCCCGGCTTATCAAAGCGACAACTAAAAAAATCCATTTGTACTTGCGATTCAAAAAAGCGCTGAATAGGACCATTGGGAATCCATTTAAAATCTTTGCTGGCCAATGGCTTTATACGGTTTCCCGGTAACAACTCCACTAACGCCATGCGATCCAACTGCGCCAGCTTCTGAATCAATTCAGTCTCCTGCATGTCATACACAGCCAACATTTCCTTAAAACTCCAACGATTCAATGCGGACACAGCGGCAATCAGAAGCTTAGGATCATCTACTAATTGCTGCTCCTGTTCACGGGACAAAGTATCAATAGTACTTTCCTGCTCCACCATCTTGGCTAAATCCGTAATTTCGATGCCTGCCAATTCACATACTGCATCCAAACGTTTTAATGAAAACTGTTTATCGGAAAATAAACGCTTCACACTGGCCAGGGAAATATCCAAATGGGCGGCCACATCAGCATAGGAAATTTTTTGTTGCCTAAGCACGCCTTTCAAGGCCACCAATAGAGCCGTAGTTTGTGCCATTGTTATCTCCTGCTCCCCTTAATAATCAGGTGCATCCAACCGGGTATGCTGCATTGCCCACATGGCACTGTACTGACCTTGCTTTTGCAACAATTCCCGATGGGTACCCTGCTCTACAATGCCACCGTTTTCCAGCACGATTATCTCCTCACAATCCACAACCGTGGAAAGCCGGTGAGCAATCACCAAAGTAGTATGGTCTCTGGCAATTTTATGTAACGATTGATTGATCGCTTCTTCGGTATGGCTATCTAACGATGAAGTTGCTTCATCAAACAAAAATATTTTGGGCTTTTTTAATAACGCTCGTGCAATGGCGATACGCTGTTTCTCTCCTCCAGACACTTTCAAACCACGCTCACCCACTTTGGTTTCAAACCCTTTTGGTAACTTACTAATAAAATCCGTAAGCATGGCATATTCACAGGCTTGTTCAATTTCCTCACGTGTGGCATCTGGGCGACCATAACGAATATTCTCATAAATCGTGTCGTTGAACAGTACTGTATCCTGTGGCACCACACCAATGGCAGAACGCAAACTATGCTGAGACACATCTCGCACGTCACACCCACCAATGGAAAGGCTACCCTCAACCACATCGTAGAAGCGGAAAAGCAAGCGAGCGATCGTGGACTTTCCCGCACCACTAGAACCCACAATGGCCACTTTTTTACCCGCAGGCACGTTAAAACTCAAACTGTTAAGAATTGGCCGCTCAGGGTGATAGTGAAATCCAATATTGTTAAAGGCTATTCCATCGGCATTTTCTGGTAGCTCAACAGCATTTACTTTGTCTTTGATAGCGGGTTGCACTTCCATTATTTCAAACATGGCTTCCACATCGGCCAAGGCTCGATTAATTTCACGATAAACAAAACCTAAAAAATTCAGAGGAATAAATACCTGAATCATTAATCCGTTTATCATGGCCAAATCACCCAGCGTCATAGTGCCATCCGCCACTTGGTAAGCGGCGCGCAACATCATCAAAGTAATGGTTGTCGCGATAATCAAAGACTGGCCAGAATTTAATGCAGCTAGGGAGAGGTGGTTTTTTACCTTGGCTTGTTCACGTTGTTTTAAACTATGGCCATAGCGCTCCTCTTCAAACACTTCATTAGTAAAATATTTAACGGTTTCAAAATTCAGCAGACTATCGATGGCTTTTGTATTGGCCTGACTGTCTTTTAAGTTGGCTTCACGCACAAAACGCGTTCGCCACTGTGTAGCCACTACGGAAAAAGCAACATAAGCAATAATGG
>JBFKSL010000037.1:0-14826 GCA_041626995.1 Ketobacter sp.
AAGCCGATGCTCCGATGGCAATCACAGCCAATATAATCAGAACCATTGTGCTTTTAGAATTCATTAGCGGTTCTCCCATCGGCTTTCACGAGACTTACGCAGACGATCTAAACCACGCACAGACTCAGCAGGTTTAGATGTGCTGGATTTCGATTGTTGGGCATTAGTGGCTTCAGAGGCGGTTAAATTGGTTTGTCGCTGCTGATCCAGAATCTTGTCGATCGGCAGATACATCATGTTATTTCCGCCATCGACATCCACCATTACCTTGGAGGTGTTTCCTAATACCTGCTCCATGGTTTCGATATAAATACGACGACGGGTGACTTCCGGTGCCATCTTGTATTCGGCATAGAGACGATCAAAGCGATTGGCTTGACCTTTTGAACGTTCTACCACTTCGGCTTTGTAGGCATTAGCTTCTTCGATCATGCGCTGCGCTTCACCGCGAGCCTCAGGAACAATCTGGTTGGCATAGGCTTCTGCTTCGTTTTTAACACGCTCTTCATCTTCTTTCGCCTTGATTACATCATCAAAAGACGCTTTTACATCTTTTGGCGGATGAGCATCTTCAATGTTGAGCTTGTTCACTGACACACCGGTCTTGTAACGGTTCAGGTAATCCTGCAAACGCTGCGCAACTTCCACTGCAATAGCCTCACGGCCATCGGTGAGTACGCGATCCATTTCACTGCCACCCACCACATGACGCAGGGAAGACTCTACGGAATTCCGCAGAGCATCGATAGGATTACCGGATTCCAGGAAAAACGCCTTGGAGTCAGTAACCTGATATTGAACCTGCAAATCAATGTCGACTATGTTTTGGTCTTCGGTGAGCATAGTCGCGCGAACAGGCATGGAATTACGCTGCTGCACGTCTACCTTCATGATGCTGTCCACACCCCAGGGATTCCAATGCAAACCTGCGAATACGGTGTCGTGGTATTTTCCGAAACGCAACACCACGGCTTCTTCTGCTTGCTCCACCCGATAAACACCGGCCACAATCCATACGATGGTGACAAAACCCAGAATCAAAAACAGCAGGCCGAAACCACCGCCATCATTACCGGGGCCACCGCCACCGAGCATACCGCCAAAGCGGTCCTGCAGTTTTTTAATCACTTCATCTAAATCGGACTGACCGCGACCGTCGCGGCCACGCCATGGATCTTGATTGTTTCGCCCACCACCGGGCTCATTCCAGGCCATAATTGCTCCGTTGTTTGTATTTTTCGCTTGGCAAATAGTATTGCATCTCAACCCTTTATAGTAGGGCTATTATTCCGAACAGGGTTAATTTCGCAACCCCAGTGTCTGCTGGAAAACATCCTGAGCACTTAATTGGAAGCGTTTTACCATTTGCGCCCAGGCTTTTTCCGGCATGCGAATGGTTAATAAAGTGTTGCCACTGGCGTCTGCTTCTTCCCCTTGTACGGCTTTTAAACTGTAACAATGGGCTCGCACTGCAGAAAGCTCCGGCCCCAAAGTTAAGGTGCCTTCCACCATCCGCTTACCCAGACGTTCAGTAAGGGCTTGCCTTAAACAGTCCAAGCCAACGCCGGTTTTCGCCGACAACCACACAGCTATCGGCTCACCCGTATCATTACGATCGATTCGCGGCTTATAGTCGCCCATCAGATCTATTTTGTTATAGACCATTAAGAACGGTACTTTATCCGCTTCGATTTCCTGTAAAACTTCATTCACTTGAAAAATGTTGTCATCGCGCTCATCTGAGCAGGCATCCACCACGTGCAGCAGAAAATCCGCTTCGCGACTTTCTTCCAAAGTAGCACGGAAAGCTTCCACCAATTTATGGGGCAAATGACGAATAAAGCCTACCGTATCCGCCAAAATCAACGCACCTAAATCAGGAATTTCAATTTTGCGCAAGGTGGGGTCTAAGGTGGCGAACAGCTGATCCGCTGCGTAGACCTCAGATTCGGTTAATGTATTGAACAACGTGGACTTGCCGGCGTTGGTGTAACCAACCAAAGACACTGTGGGTATTTCCGCGCGACGACGGGCGCGACGACCTTGATCTCGCTGCTTGCGCACCTTCACCAAACGTTGCTGAATGTACTTTACCCGCGCTCGCAGTAATCGACGGTCGGTTTCCAGCTGGGTTTCACCAGGGCCGCGCAGGCCGATACCGCCCTTTTGCCTTTCCAAGTGGGTCCAGCCTCGCACCAATCGAGTAGAAAGATGGTCCAGCTGAGCCAGCTCAACCTGCAACTTACCTTCGTGGGTACGGGCTCTTTGGGCAAAGATATCTAAGATCAAACCCGTACGATCTAACACCCTGCATTGTAACTCCCGCTCTAGGTTACGCTCTTGAGTGGGAGACAAGGAATGATTGAAGATGACCAGGTCGGCTTCTAGGTTTTTTACCAGATCATGCAGTTCATCAGCCTTGCCCTGACCAATAAACAGCCGAGGGCTAGGCGATTGACGGACAGCACGAAGCACGCCGAGGTTATGAGCCCCAGCGGAATCCACGAGCATTTCGAATTCTTGCAGATCTTCGCTCTCAAATTCCTGTGGAAAATCCACATGCACGAGAACTGCGCGCTCCCCGCTTTGGGGACGGTCGAACAATGATTCCATTTAGTTAGAATCTATCTCCAGCGGGTGAGCGCCTAGCAGGTGTAGTGAAGCGAATATTAAGCTCCGGCTTCACTGTTGCTGCCATCGTGGCCACCGCGATCACCGTGGGCACGGGGATTACGAGCAGGTACGACGGTTGAAATAGCATGTTTGTACACCATTTGATTAACGGTGTTACGCAGCAATACTACGTATTGATCAAAAGACTCTACTTGCCCCTGCAGTTTAATACCATTAACTAAAAAAATAGATACTGGGATACGCTCTTTACGAAGTGCATTCAAAAAAGGGTCTTGTAAACTATGCCCCTTAGACATAATTGTTCTCCTTGTTGTGGCCCAAAATCGGGCTAAAAGATCAAAAATCAGTCAAACAAATCATAGCAACGAAATTTCGTCGGCTACATTAGCATGTCTTCCACTGGCAAAATTTTCAAGACCTTTTCCGTTAAATTTGGGTCAAGACTGTCAAACCAGTGCAATTCCTTCCAACTGCGCAGCCAAGTTATTTGACGCTTTGCTAACTGACGTGTGGCGATAATCCCTCGCGCCTCCATTTCAGCGTAGCTGATTTTGCCGTCAAGACAATCCCACATTTGTCGATACCCCACAGCGCGCATAGATGGCATATTTGGGTTAAGGTCGCCACGTTGATAAAGCACTTTGACTTCATCATAGAAGCCTTGGCTTAACATCTCATGAAAACGCTGGGCGATCCTATCATGGAGGATTGATCTGTCAGTTGGGCAGACTGCAATATTGACAACATTGTAGGGAAAAGTTTCCGTTTTTTGTTGTTTGTGCCACCAGGTGAGGCTTTTGCCGGTGGAACGATATACCTCTAAAGCCCGCTGCAAACGCTGGGAATCATTGGCATTTAAGCGTGCCGCGGACTCCGGATCCACCTCTTGCAGCTGCCCATGAATGGCTGGCCAGCCACTAGCTTCCGCTTCTTTCAATATGTGGGCACGAATCTGTTCATCCGCTGCGGGCAGTTCAGCGATCCCCTCTTTCAAAACCTTGTAATACAACATGGTTCCTCCCACCAGCAGGGGTATACGACCCTGAGCGGTGATGTCTGCCATTTCTTTGAGAGCATCTTTGCGGAAATCGGCGGCAGAATAGCTTTGTGCCGGATCGAGAAAGTCGATCAAGCGGTGCGGCGCTTGCTTCAGGGTTTCTGCATCGGGCTTGGCGCTGCCGATATCCATACCTTTATAGATGAGGGCAGAATCCACGCTGATAATGTCCATGGGCAGGCGCTGCACCAGGTCGATGGCCAGAGCGGTTTTTCCGGAGGCGGTAGGGCCCATTAGGAACACTGCCCACGGCATTTTTTTTTTCTCGGCAGGCTGAGTCACTAGCGACCTCGCAGGAACAGCTTATCCAGTTCTGCCAGAGTAAGCTGGGTCCAGGTGGGGCGACCGTGATTGCACTGGCCGCTGCGTTCGGTGATTTCCATATCTCTAAGTAAAGCATTCATTTCTGGAATGGTGAGCTTGCGATTCGCACGTACAGAGCCGTGACAGGCCATGGTGGCCAATAGCTCATCCAAGCTGGCGTCGATACGATCGCTACTGCCATGAGTGACGATGTCTGACAGCACATCGCGCACCATGGTTTCCGTATCGGCATTGCGTAGTAGAATGGGTATTTCCCTGATCAACAGGGTTTCTGGCCCCATTCTTTCGATGGCGAACCCCAGTCTCTGGAAAATGCCTTTATGTTCTTCCGCGAAATCCGCTTCCCGGCTGCTAACCGACATGCTTAACGGCACAAGCATGGGTTGGGAGCGTATTTTTTCTTCCTGCCAACTGATTTTCAGGCGTTCGTAGGTGATGCGCTCGTGGGCCGCATGCATATCCACCAGCACCATACCTTCTTTGTTTTGTGCCAGGATATAGATGCCGTGAAGCTGAGCTACGGCGAAACCCAACGGGGGAATTTCCTGCTCAGCTTCGCTTTCAGTTCCGGCGTCTAACATGGATCGCCCAGGTTGCTGCGCCGATGGATGAAAGCTGGCGTAGGCCTGCATGGTTTCTGCTACGCGACCAGGTGAAGACGGTGTGGTGCGCGACTGAAATTGCAGGCTGTTTTGCTGTTTAAACTCCCCTGCCTCAATGCCGGTAACCTGTGTAGAAGGAGATGGTGCTAACCTGGTAAGAGACTCGGTGGATGCCACCTGCACCCCCTGAGCTTTCACTTCATCAGGCGTGAGTTCAGCGATGGCACGATGCAAGGAACGAAATAGAAAATCGTGCACCTGACGGCTTTCGCGGAACCGTACTTCGTGTTTGGTGGGATGCACGTTTACGTCTACGCCTTTTGGATCGAGTTCCAGGTATAGAACAAAAGCCGCATGACGGCCATGATACATCACGTCACGATAGGCTTGACGCACAGCATGGTTCACCACTTTGTCTTTCACGCTGCGGCCGTTGACGAAAAAATACTGGAGATCGGCCTGGGCGCGGGAGAAAGTGGGCAAACCTAACCACCCCCAAAGGCGCAAGTCTCCTACTTGGGTGTCGATGCGCACGGCATTTTCCATAAAGTTGGGGCCGCACAGGGATGCCACCCGCCGGTCCTGCTCTTGTTCTGTGGTGGCGGGCCTTAGGGCGTGCACCACTCGCTGGTTATGGCGCAGACTGAACCCCACATGGAAATTGCTCATGGCCAGACGCTTAACCACTTCTTCCAGATGGCCGAATTCGGTTTTCTCTGTGCGCAGGAATTTGCGTCGCGCTGGGGTGTTGAAGAACAGATCACGCACTTCCACCGTGGTGCCTTGAGGATGGGCGCTGGGCACGATGACCGCTTCCATATCACGTCCTTCTGCCTGAACTTGCCAGCCGGCACCGCTTTGATCTGGGCTGGAAGTTAGGGCTAAGCGTGCCACGGAGCTGATACTGGCCAGCGCTTCACCGCGAAAACCTAAAGTGGCAACGCCTTCCAGGTCATCAAGGTCGTGAATTTTGCTGGTGGCGTGGCGGGCGATGGTGAGGGGAAGGTCGTCTTGATCCACTCCGCAACCATCGTCACGAATACGTATGAGCTTTACACCGCCCTGCTCTACGTCGATGTCGAGTTTGTTGGCGCCGGCGTCCAGGCTGTTTTCAAGCAGCTCTTTTACCACCGAAGCTGGGCGTTCAACTACTTCACCCGCAGCAATTTGGTTGGAGAGGCGAGTGGATAGGCGATTTATTTTAGCCAAGGAAAAACCTTTTTTCGTTGTTTGTTCGCGGGCTGTTTCAGAAAGTGACAGAGCTTCTACAGCCCTTAAGAGTTTGGAATGCGTAGAACCTGCCCCACGCGAATCACATCGTCATTATTTAGACGATTATACCGCATGAGAGAAGCCAAAGTGACCTGATATCGCTGTGCGATTTCAGACAGGGTTTCACCACGGGCAATGCGATGCTGAGTAGCATCTCGTTGCGTTTTGCGCGCAGCAAAGTAAGTGCCCGGAGGCGGATGCTGATCAAAATAAGCAATGATGCCGCGACTAATGGCGCGAGACAGCTTCACCTGATGATTCTTGGAGCGAAGATTATTCTCTTCAGTAGGGTTAGAGATAAAGCCTGTTTCCACCAAAATAGAAGGAATGTCAGGCGACTTCAGCACAGCAAAACCTGCCTGCTCCAAATGTTTTTTATGCAATCGAGTCACAGAGCCCATTTCCCGCAACACCATGGAACCCACCTTAATACTGTGCTCCATGCTGCCTTCCATTGCTAAGTCATAAATTACCGAGGTAACCATCTCATCAGCATGATCGATATTAACCCCGCCAATATCATCCGATTGGTTTTCTTTTTCTGCCAACACGCGAGCCAAAGTACTGGTGGCGCCCCTGCGAGACAGCGCAAACACCGAAGCCCCCTTAGCTTTACGATTGTGGAAAGCATCAGCATGCACCGAGACAAACAAGTCAGCATTGTGCTTTTTACGCGCTAAATCACGACGCTTTGCCAAGGGAATAAAATAATCGCCGTTTCGTATCAATACGGGCTTAATGCCTTTTTCCGCATTCAAAACATTGTAAAGACGACGAGCAATTTGCAGCACTATGTCTTTTTCTCTTGTGCCCTTGGCACCGATGGCGCCAGGGTCTTCACCGCCGTGGCCCGCATCAATAGCCACCACAATGTCACGACCACCGCCGTAATCACTATACGATTTGGACTTCGAAGGTGAGCTGCTGCTAGGGCTAGGCTTGGTAACGGCAACCGCTCCAGTCGCACCGGTTTTACCTTCAAGATCGATCACCAAACGATGGCCATATTGATCACTGGGTTTAAGCAAAAAGCTTTTAGGGTTGAGCTTGCGATCCAAATCCAACACGACGCGTAGGTCGCCATTGGATTGTTCGGCACTGCGCACGTTCACTAACGGGCCGCCTTTAAAGTCCACCAGGTCGAGGGCTTTGGATTTTTGCGCGTTGGGAATGTCGATTACCACACGGTTTGGATTCGACAAGGTAAAAAGGTGATGCTTAACTGGGCCGCTCAGATCGAACACGACGCGGGTATTGTCGGGTGCGTTCCATACCCGCACACTGCTTATCTGTTCAGCCAGGGAAACGGGTGCCAACAGAATGGCTACCAGCAGCATGACGGCTTGCATAAAACTCTTAACTAATCCGTTCAAACTATTCCCTAACCTCATGAGCTTTAAAAACTTTCTCCATCTGACTTTTTAGGCTTTTTTTCCCAATTGGTCAAATATTCGTTAACTTTCCTAACAGGGTTTGGCCTCTTATGGAATGGGGCTCCACTTGCGCCAAACGGCCTTTACCCTGCTTTTGCAGGTCGATCACCAAATCTGGTGCGGGGATATGATCGGCTCCACGATCGGGCCACTCAACCAAACAGACGGCATCTTCTTCAAAATAGTCGCGAATTCCCATGAACTCCAATTCTTCCGGGTCTGCCAGGCGATACAGGTCAAAATGATAGAGCTGCAACGGGCCGATTTCATAGGGTTCCACCAGGGTATAGGTGGGACTCTTAACAGAGCCTGAATGCCCAAGGGCCTGAATGATGCCACGACTGAGCGTGGTTTTACCTGCACCCAGATCACCTTGCAGATAGACCACTCCACCTTGCATTAGGGCCTGGGCCAACTGCTGGCCAAGCTGTACTGTTGCTGCTTCATCGGCGAGTGGGAATTGCATGGTGATTCTCGATCCTGGTCATTTCGACGGGGATTATATGAAATCTGCCACCACGACGCCTATGGATTTTGTGGAATCTGCTAACTTATTGATTCACTAATCGGCGGATATGGGGCATCAAGTCGGTTGCCAGCAGGCCACGCTGCCCAGCTTGGTGGGTGGCGCGATCGCCTGCTGCTGCGTGCACCCAAACACCACAGGCGGCGGCTTGACCCAAATCCAACCCTTGCGCCAACAGGCCTCCTATCACACCGCTAAGCACGTCGCCCATGCCACCGGTTGCCATACCAGGGTTGCCAGAGTCACACACCCATATATGACCATCGGTTTCGGCAATTAAGCTTCCGGCCCCTTTCAACACCACTGCTGCATCATATTGTTGCTGGAGGGCTTGTACCGTATCAAAGCGGTTTTCCAGCAATTCCTCGGTGCTCTTTTGCAATAGACGCGCAGCTTCACCGGGGTGCGGGGTCAGCACCCAATTGCCACGCTTAGCATGGGGATGATTCTCCGCTTTCCAACGCGCCAGCAGGTTCAATCCATCTGCGTCCAACACCATGGGCAACGTCGTGGTCAGCGCTTGCTGCAATAAATGCTTGCCCCACTCTTCCTGGCCAATGCCAGGGCCGATCACAATTACGTCCGCCTTGGCTAACCAGGGGCTGATATTGTCGCCGGTATCCACCCCCACTACCATGCATTCCGGGCGCCGTGCCAATATGGGGGCAATATGCTGGGCACGGGTAATAACGGAGATCAAACCACAACCCACGCGACCCGCCGCCTCAGCAGCCATAGCAGCGGCTCCGCCCATGCCCAAATCACCACCAATGATCAACACATGGCCATTTTTTCCTTTATGGGAAAGGCGCGAACGCGGTGGCAACCACTGAGCGGTATGGTGGCCTTGCACCAGAGATGCGGAAGGCATTACTTGCAGGTAAATTTCTTCGGGTACGGCAAGGGAAGCAAACAGCACTTCCCCCACGTAGTCGGGCGCCTGACCGGTAAACAAGCCCTGTTTCAGGCCAATAAAAGTCACTGTGCAATCTGCTTTAATGGCGCAGCCTAGAACCACGCCTGTGTCAGAACAGATACCAGACGGTATATCCACCGCCACGATGGGTAGGCCGCATGTATTCATATTATCAATAGCGGCAGCGTATTCTTCCCGCACCTTGCCACTCAGACCTGTGCCCAGCAGCGCATCCACAATGACATCCGCTTCAAAATCGCTGTATTCTTGAAAGCGCTCAAACGATGCCCCGGCTTCCTCTGCATGCTGCATAGCGGTTAAGGCATCGCCCTGGGTTTTTGCCGGGTCGCCCACCTGCATCACATGGGCTTCAAAACCCGCCTTTTCTGCCAGAGCAGCGATAACATAACCATCCCCTCCGTTATTGCCCACACCGCAGAACACCACAATACGGCGGGCATCGGGCCATCGATCTCGTAACGCATCAAAACAGGCCTGCCCGGCCCGGCTCATCAGATCAAATCCTGGCACACCTTTTTCTTCAATGGTGATGCGATCAAGCTCGCGCACCCCTGCGGCTTTATACAGGGTGGACGGTAATTCGCTGGTATACTGTTTCGATGGATCAGAGATCATGATGCACTCCTTTGGCGTTTTCGTTTACATCTTATAACACAGGGCACGGCCATTTCTTATGACGGGGCACAAAGCATTACCCGACAAGCTGGATTACCCACAACTGGCTCAGAAAATTAAAACCTGGGGCCAAGAGTTGGGCTTTCAAAAGATTGCCATTAGCAATGCCAGCACAGGCGAACACGAAGGCCACTTGCAACGCTGGCTGGAGAAGGGTTATCACGGAGAAATGGAGTATATGTCCCGCCATGGAACCAAGCGTAGTCGCCCCTCCGAATTACAGCCAGGAACTGCGCGGGTGATTACAGCCCGCATGGATTACCTGCCAGCGGATACGCAATTGGTAGAAGTGCTAAAAGATAGCAGCAAGGCTTATATTTCCCGCTACACCTTGGGGCGTGATTATCATAAGTTGATTCGCAAACGTTTAACGCAATTGGGTAAACGGGTAGAGGAAAGCATTGGCCCTTATGGCTTTCGCGCTTTTGTGGATAGTGCACCCGTGCTAGAAAAAGCCCTGGCGGAACAATCTGGTTTGGGCTGGATTGGCAAACATACATTGTTGCTGGATCGGTCGGCAGGGTCGTGGTTTTTTCTGGGTGAAATTTTAACGGATCTACCGTTACCCGTGGATGATCCGGTAAAACAACACTGCGGGAAGTGCACTGCCTGTATCGATATCTGCCCCACTCAAGCCATTGTGGCGCCGTACCAGCTAGATTCCCGTTTGTGCATTTCGTATCTCACCATCGAGCTTCACGGGCCGATCCCAGTGGCATTACGCAAGCCAATGGGAAATCGCGTATTCGGCTGTGATGACTGCCAAATGGTATGTCCGTGGAATCGCTTTGCTCGATTCACCCAAGAGCCTGACTTTTTTCCCCGTGAGCCGCTGCAGAATGCTTCCTTAGTGGAATTATTCTTATGGGATGAAGACAGCTTTTTGCGCAAAACCGAAGGCTCGGCGATTCGCCGTATTGGTTATGAACGTTGGTTGCGGAATTTAGCGGTGGGCTTAGGGAATGCGCCCAGTTCAGAAGCGGTGACCTCTGCGTTAAGATCTCGGTTGGAGCACCCATCTGAACTGGTGCGTGAGCACGTTCGATGGGCACTGGATCAACATATTACTGCTGGATAAACGTTTTTCGATAGTGCTGTAACTCGGCGATGGATTCGCGGATATCATCCAAAGCAAGATGAGTAGCTGATTTCTTAAAGCCCTCTAGGGCATCTGGCTTCCAACGGCGAGCCAGTTCTTTCAAAGTGGACACATCCAGGTTGCGATAGTGAAAGTATTCTTCCAGCTTGGGCATATAGCGGTATAGGAAACGGCGATCCTGACAGATACTGTTGCCGCACATGGGCGAGGCATTGGCGTCTACCCACTTTTCTAAAAATTCGATGGAGGCCTGCTCCGCTTGCGCTTCATTGATGGTGCTGCTGCGCACCCGCTCAGTCAGGCCGGACTTACCATGCTGAGTGGTACACCATTCGTCCATTTTCGATAGAGTTTCATCTGTTTGATGCACAGCAATCACTGGGCCTTCCGCCAGGATATTAAGCTCGGCATCGGTGACGATGGTGGCGATTTCGATGATAACGTCGTTGTCAGGGTCGAGACCGGTCATTTCCAGGTCGATCCAGATGAGATTATTTTTACGATCATCGGTCATGAGGGTTCCTTGTTTGCGGTAAAGATTGTTGTGTGCGAGGTGGCGTTGAAGAAATTATTCAACGCCACCGGATAACCCAACTTGTGCCATCCTACTATTAACGTAGAATAGCCCAGAAACCGAATTCTGACTGCAAAGGGCTTCATGAGCAAACGTAAACTCACCCGCCGACAAGCATGGCGCATTGAAAAAGTTCAAGCCGAAAAGGCTGCCCGGCTGGCCAAAAAAGCCAACCAAGTCAGTGATTCTGACGAACATCGGGGTGATGAAGAAGAAGGCTTAGTGGTATCTCACTTTGGCACCTTCGTTGAAGTGGAGCCACTGGCAGACACTGACCTTACCCTGCAATGCCACTTTCGCGCCAATTTGGGTGCTATTGTTGCAGGTGACAAAGTGGTAATACGTCGAGGCGATAGCGGTTACGGCGTTATTGAATCCGTACTACCCCGCACCTCCATGCTGAGTCGACCCAACCCACGAGGTCAGCTCAAACCTACTGCATCTAACATCGACTTTATGGTGTTGGTGATCACCCCCGAGCCTGCCCCCTCCACCATGTTAATCGATCGCTATTTAGTGGCAGCAGAACTACAAAACCTGAAAACAAAGATCCTGCTCAACAAAACTGACCTCATCACCGAAATGAATGAAGTGATGATCGAAAACCTGCTGAACATCTATCGCGAGATCGGCTACCCCGTTTGGGAATGTTCCGCTAAAACCGAACATGGATTAGATGAGTTAAAAGAATTACTGGATCAAAAAACTTCAGTATTTGTGGGGCAATCCGGAGTAGGTAAATCGTCTTTGGTCAATGCCCTGCTACCAGGCGTCAATGCTAAGGTGGGTGAAATTTCCGAAAACTCAAAACTGGGCCGCCACACCACCACCAATGCACGGCTGTTCCACTTCCCCAGCGGCGGCGACTTGATTGATTCCCCAGGCATTCGGGAATTCGGCCTATGGCACTTAGAACCAGAGAAAGTCATTGAAGGCTTTAAGGATTTTGAACCGTGGCGCTTCGAATGTAAATTTCGCGACTGCAAACACCAACAAGAGCCCGGCTGCGCGTTAAAACAAGCAGTTGAGGAAGGAAAAGTACAAATAGAACGTTTCGACAATTACTTTGCTATTATGAAGGGACTAGAAGAGAACTCATTATAAAGCAGGATGCTTGCATTGTGATTATTGCCCCCAAACCAAAAGACGAAGCGGAACGACTGCAAGCACTTTATGAATACGAAGTATTAGATACAGGGGCCGAAGCCAGCTTCGATGCCATTGTAGAGTTAGCTTCTCAAATCTGTGAAACCCCTATAGCGTTAGTTAGCTTAGTGGATAAAGACCGACAATGGTTTAAATCCAAAGTGGGCCTGGAGGCGGACGAGACCCACCGAGACTATGCTTTCTGTGCTCACGCCATTCATCAGCACGGCCCCCTGATAGTGGAAAACGCTTCAGAGGATGAACGCTTCAACGACAATCCCCTGGTGCAAGGTGACCCCAAAATTCGTTTTTATGCTGGCTCGCCCCTTCAAACGCCAGAAGGTTTTCGCGTAGGTACGTTATGCGCCATAGACAGAAAGCCACGCAAATTACGGCCCGACCAAATTTCAGCGTTAAACACATTGGCATCCCACACCATAAACCTGCTGGAGCTACGTAAAAAATTTCGCGAATCTGTGCAACTTAACAAAGAGCTGGACGAAAAGAACAAAACCATTCAAGAAATGGCCGAACACAACAAGCGCTTTCTTGCCAATATCAACCACGAAATGCGAACACCACTCAATGCCATTACCGGATTCAGTAATCGTCTATTAAATCGTACTAGCAATCTTAACGTACCAAAATACGTGAACGAAGGTTTGCAATCTATCGCCATGGCATCCAAACATCTTAACAATTTGATTAATGATGTTCTGGATTTATCAAAATTAGATGCTGGAAAAATGGAGTGCACCTACGCCCCTTTTAATCCAGTCAACATGCTGCACGAAGTGGTTACTATCAACAGTGTGCGGGCTGAAAAACATCATATTGATCTTCAGCTTCACGTAAACGATGGCATGCCTGAATATCTGATGAGTGATGAAAGAAAAATTTCCCAAGTGTTGATCAACATTATATCCAATGCCATTAAGTTTACCCCTGACGGCAAAGCGGTTTCGGTTACTGCCGAACATTTAAATGACCAACTGTTAGTAGCGGTTTCCGATCAAGGCGTCGGCATTTCGCCAGAAAACATGCAAAAAATATTTGATGAGTTTTCTCAAATCCCCAACGAGCTTTCCGATCGTGCCAAAGGTACCGGGCTTGGCTTGGCCATTGCTTCCCGTCTTACACATGTTCTGGGCGGAGACATTCAAGTAAGCAGTGAAATAGGTAAGGGAACCGTTTTTAAACTGTGCTTTCCCACTCAAGACTGTAACGCCCATCAACCCCACTTATAGTTAAAACACTTCTTCCCCATTATCGTATTTGGGGTCAAGCGTTTGCTGCTGCACAGGTTTTCGAGTCATTGTTTTTCTTAAACGCTCAAACGCCTTGAATGCATCCTCATGATTTTCCTGATCAGGTTGAGATTGCGCTTCAAAATCAGGATCTTCCGGTAGTTTTTCTAAATCGCTTTCAGGCAAAGCCGTACCTTCCTGTTGAGCTTTAAGTTTTGCCTGAGTTTGCTGGCTCATAACCAAAATACTGATTCGGCGATTGATTGGATTTTTAGGATCATTTTTGTCATACAGCATGGAAGAAGATAAACCGACAACCTGAGCCAGTTGCTTTTCCGTGACGCCATTTTTCAACAAGGAACGGCGTGCTGCATTGGCACGATCTGCCGACAACTCCCAATTGGAATAATCACTACGCTCAGTAAACGCTTCAGCATCGGTATGACCCGAAACACTGATACTATTAGGCACAGTGGTAATGGTTTCGGCCAGGGCGCGCAAAATATCATTCATGTAAGGTTTGATTTCATCGCTACCGCTATCAAACATGGGCCGTGATTTTGCGTCTACAATTTGAATCTGCAAACCTTCTTTGGTCACTTCCATGATAATTTGGTCTTGGTATTTACGCAGCTCGGGATTTTCTTGAATGCGGGTTTCTAAGGATTTTTTTAGGTTCTGAAATTTTTTAATTTCGATTTGGGCAGCGATATCCTGCACCGTATCCTCATCCACCACGATGCCTTTATCTTGAATACGACTTTGATCCGTTTCGATATTGGATTCACCGGAAAACTCGTCGTCTTTTAAGCCTCCCCCCAAGTCAATCACATAGGGAGAACCACCTTCGGAAAATGCAGTGGGATCCGAGAAATACCCGGAGATGGCCATCTTCTCTTGTTCCGTAGTGGCTTCTAACAACCACAACACTAAAAAGAACGCCATCATGGCAGTGGCGAAGTCGGCAAACGCCACCTTCCAGGCGCCACCATGATGTCCACCCTTAACTTTACGAACTCGCCGAACAATGACGGGCTTGTTGCCACTTTCAAATTCCATCAGCGGCCCCGCAAGTGGGAATCAAGCTCCAGGAAGGAAGGCCGTTCGGAGGAGTAAATGGTTTTACGGCCAAACTCCACCGCCAGTTGCGGAGGAATGCCGTTTACCATGGCAAGAATGGCCGTTTTAGCGCATTCCAACGACTTGATTCGTTCTTTAGCAGAATGGGCTACAGCATCGCTCAACGGCCCCACAAAGCCATAGGCCAACAGAATCCCCAAAAAGGTTCCGACTAATGCTG
>JBFKSL010000038.1:0-14816 GCA_041626995.1 Ketobacter sp.
TGAAAACCTCTTTCAATCCAATGTAGATATAATAAACTTCAAACCAAGAGAGTGCTTAAAAATGAAAAGCCCTCACAACACATTTTTGAAAACCGGTGAATTTTGGCAACAAAAGTCCGTGGTGCAATTATTACTGGAATGTAGGCCAAGGCCCTAACGCCGTGTTAAGGGGCTTTTTGGAGTGGAAACAGCTTGTGCGACAATTTGCGTAGCAAATGCACAAGCTGTTGGAGCGTAAAAAAGTCCCTCTTCAACACCTTGTTATAAGTTTTTTTACATGCTCAAATTTAGTGTTTTTGAAGTTAACCAAACCAAAAGCCCTGTATTTAATGTAAATAGAATAGCAATAATAAAGTTGAACAATAATTTAATTTTGTAAACAACTCTATTTAGAAATGAAGCGTCATCACCTGGATGAACAGAAACTTTGTTAAAGTAGTAGCTTATTGCAATGCACAACACGAACCATGCAGCCACGACAAAAGATGGCATCAAATATTTCTTACTCATCTCAGCTGGTGAAAATAGAAAATAGATTGCTCCTGCGAGCGATACCAGCATTAAAGATACAAACAAATATCTTATCTTGTAAAACCGCTTACCAATTCCATTGTAATAGCTAATCATTGCTTGAATTTACGCGAACTTATAACGCCGCGCTCAGGGGAAAAACGGAGCGGAGCTAATTTGTGGTAAAGTGAGCGTAGCGAGCCACAAATTAGTGGAGCGTAGTTTTTTCCCTTGCAGCGCTTTGTTAGCCATTAATGGCACTGTAACTCTAACCGAAATTCATTTTTATGCTCTGAACAACGGAAGAAATATACAAGCCCTACATCTCCCCACATGATATTTGCTTCGTCTTCTGAATCAACCTGCGCGTAAAACTTCATTTCAGTATTACACACAGGGCAGCAGGGCCCAGCTTCGCCCTGAACGAACCTGGGATAACCACCCAGGAGGGTTGCATAGTCATTCAAACAACCAGCTTTCTCCACAGCTTCTTCATATTCTTCCCAAGGGGAATCATCATTGATCGTACAACATAAACTACTTGCTTCCTTCGAAGCAGAATCAAGCCCCTCCCAGTCAGGGAGCACATCTACAGATGATATTGTTACCTTACATGGCGTAGGAGCAAACTCATCATTAGAGCTTCGATTAATTATCGCCATTTTTTCGATTAATGGTTCTTTGTATAGCTTGACTACCCATTGCCCCTTTTCCTCGTCAGCCAGCCCCCAAGGAAAGCACTCATTACAATAATAGAATACGAATAGATGTTGCTCTTTTTCATTACGAATCTGATTAATGAAGGTCAACTCTTTCTTACAGGTAGAACACGAAGGCCAAATATCTCCAATTTCGGCGTATGGAATCCCACCAAACTTACTCTCGCACGAAGCAATCGAAGCCCCTTCATCAGCTTTAGGCTCTAGCTTCAGCGCTTTTTTAATTAAAGGCCTTAATAGGCTATCCAATTTTTCTTTACTCATATATCTCTCTAGGAGAATTGGCTAACGCCCGCATTTGCGGCTGGTTTGGAGCGCAGCGGAAAACCAGTCCGCCAACATGCGCTTGTTAGGCTATTCGTCGCCGTAATAGATGTATTTATCTTTCATTTTTCTTTTAATTACGTCCTCTCGGTCTAGCTTTTCTCCAAACTTCGCCACTTTTTGGACATAACAACCGACGTCATCGGCAACGTGTCGGGCCAATAGCTCATCCTCTTCGCTTGATGAGCGTATAGCACCAACAATTTTTATCTCTTCTTCAGTGTATTTAGAGAACTCATCACTGTTATTGACTATCACCAAATCGGCTTTGTCTTTTGGACAAAACCCCAAAATAGTGCCCGCAACATTCAGTTCTTTTTCTTCGTACACAGCGTTGCACGTTGGGCACTTCCACTGAGTCTCTTTGTTCACCTCGAAGTAATGATCAAATGGTTCAAGAACAGCATCAAAAGCAAACCTCTGCTGCCGTATTACATTCTTGTCTGTTCCCCATAGCATGTTGTTCTCGATGCAAACACCATAATCGAAGCAATATAGACTTCTAGATGCTTTGTCTTTCTTAGTTGTACGCCCTTGAGTCAGCAAATGAGAAATAAAGAACATATTAAAGTATTTTAGCCTAGCCTCATTCCTTGGCAGCACCATAAAATGACTTGAAGAAGTCTCCGATTTTGACCGCTCCAAAATTGCCTTATCTAATATTGAATCCCATATATCTTTGTAATAACTAGGTATTGCAATTCCACAAGCTCCGACAAATTGATTAAGGTAAGCCTTAGAGGCATATTTTATACCGTAGTCGATATCAGACTTTCGAATCCCGCTCGAACTTTCGCTCAGATTTCTTGAAAGTGCTTGCTTCAATATTATTCCAACAGTTCGTGGCACACCCATAGCAGCCTTGCTAATTTCTACTACTGAGTATTCGAGATCTTCGAAGAAATCATCGCAATCCACATCAGGAGCATAGGATTGCATTCGCTCGGATATGAGGTTTTTGGTCAGGCTACTCAATCCTTTCATCGCGGCCCCGAGGGAACCGTTGCGTTCAACATAAGAATCAAGATCAAGATTTAATTCAAAAAGATCTCTCTGCAAGATGATTGAACTGCCTAAGGCATAATTGTCTGTAATTGCAGACAACTTAACAAAGACCCCAGCATGATTTCCAAGTATTTTTCTAAGCAATGTTGAAAACCGTCTTTGCAAATCCGTTTCTAATGCAGAAAATTCATCGACAAATATAACGATATGACTAATACCGGCAGATTCACGTATTGAGCTCAAAGCCCTTAAGATGTCGGCAATATTCAGGCGATATTCAAACGTGGATGTACGCTCGACGGCGTGTTGCTCACTCTTGTTGATCCCCCTGCTTGTTGATGCACTTGCTTCTGGTGCTGCCTTTGCTTTAAGCTCAAGTGATTCCTGATACGAGTTTTGCGTACTTGACGAAGCTGCAATAGATTGGGGCCCGCTTTTACTCTCTGCTCTTAACACCCCTTCAGACAAAACTTTAGCCAAGTCCTCTATAGCATTCTTAGTATCATTCTGAGCCTCAACTTCTTTTGGAGTAAATATCCTAGAAAATAATTTCGGATTACTTTTTAAAGCCGGCCACGTTCTGTTCAATTCTGCTTTGATTGACTCTAGTAGTTCACTAGCAAATACATGTTCAAACTCAGAAAATTCTTTTGATGCCGTATCTTCTAATGATTGGCATTTGCTTAAATCAAGATAGATCCCTAGTGTTTTAGGCTTCGCAATTGTGTCATTCTCAGACCAAGAGTTAATTGTTTCAATCAAGCCACGATACAGGAGAGTTGTTTTTCCCGTTCCTCTTCTTCCTACAATCAAATGATCAGACTCACCAACAACTTCCCTCAGGAATCCAAGGTAATCAACATAGTAGTCTGATAGCCGAACTAGCTTGTCCGTATCTTTAAGGGGGATATAATCCGACCGTAACATCGAATTAAAGGCGTCCTCTATTGCCCTTTTTTGTTGATTATTCATCTTATTCCTTGTGTATCGTAATTTTTGAGCCTAACGCCGCCATAACGGGCCGAGCGTAGCGAGGTCCAGGGCACAAAGTGCCCGAACGTTCATGGCCTTGTTACATGCTAGCGCGGGCCCTAGATTTTATCAAAAGTTGTTTTCGATAGAAAATAAATACACATAATAGATATCAACACGGGTATAAGGAAAATAAAGGATATAACAATATTAGGATTTGGAACGATTGGCGAGCTGACTATACAAAATGTAATTAGAGTAATAGATAGAATTGAGTAACTGAATTTGGAATATGTATTCTTAGAGCTCGACGTGAATATCTTTCGCTTCTTTTTCGTTAAAATTGAAAAAAGTAAATATGTAGGAATTAAATAGAAAATTGCAAATGAACAAATTATAAATGACCTCCATACAATAACATTATAGTCACTTGCTAATGCTATATTTGGCACGAACCCAAAAATAATAGTTAAATATTTATTATTCATTGCATTACTTCTTTGACCCACTCATTTCATGTAACGCCGTGAACACGCGCTTGTCGCGTGCTTCACCTGGTTAAGCAAGCGACGCTCCGATACTGCTAGTGGCAGGTTGCGGAGCGCCAGCGGAGCCTAACCTTAAACATGGCACCCGATAGAACGACACGGCTGGATGCCCCCAATAACCCGATTGTGGCAAGCCACGCAGAATGCGCAAGACCCGCTGCACCACCAAATTCTCTAAAGGCACAAGGAGCGAAGCTGCCGAGATAGGAACGGCACGATCCCTGATGCCGGACTGCCAAACAATGGCAGTGATCTGTAACCTGGCTCCGCCCTCTCAGAATATAAAAGGCCGAGCGACTTAACGCCCACAACAGGGGCCAAACGGAGTGGAGCCTATTTGCGGTAAAGTGAGCGCAGCGAACCGCAAATGGGCGGAGCGTAGTTTGGTCCCTTGCTTGTGATTGTTAAATTTATTGAACCTGAACCACGCACGAGAGCACCTTTCTATGCTCTTTGAAATTTATTTTCATAGGCTCGTTTTTAAAATTCGGCTTATCACTAAAAATACCATTTACTCTAACTCCGTAAATTGAAATTTGCATTCCTAATGTTTGTTCATTTTTCTCAAGCGGGGCAATGTCGACTTTCTCAATTATCGAGAACTCTTCATTCATGGCCATCGAAAAACTTAAATCAACGTATTTACCTATTTTCTCGTTTGAATACACGAGCTCTGCAAGGATATCTACATCCAGAACACTTGGGTACTTGAAAAACTCAATTAGCCCAATAAAAGTCTTTACGTACCACCTGCAAAATAGATCTCTATTCACATATTTTCTATGAACACTAAAACTCTTCGACTTCTGATTTCGTCTTTTAGCAGAAAGTTGCTGGCAATACTTTAGAGCTTCGCCAAATCTAATAGCTTCATCGTCATATATAGAAAGCAGTTCATTATGCCTTTTACACAGACAATTTCTGGTCAAAGATGCTTTAGAAATGACCTTGCTCTGTCCACCTAAAAATGGCGCATTTTCTACCCTCACCATTTTATCGGCGAACAATCCTTTAGTAATATAGTGTTCACCTGACTGTGTTGAGCAGCATGGTGAAACATTTTTTGCCCAACACTTCATGGCACACCTAAGAATTTAACGCCGCCATAAGTTGCGGCTTTGGAGTTGTTTGTTTGTGGTAGCGTAGCGTTAAACCACAAATCGAACAACGGAAAAGACGTCAATCTTGATGGCCTTGTTAAGGGGCATTGCCACAAACCACTTTATAGTTTGAATAATGAAATGGCCATGGTTTATATACGGCCACCGACACATCTAAACCGACACGACAATTACACTTATTTGAACTTGCTTTTATATGCTGGCCGGTAAGTAGTTCTATCTTTGACACTTCAATAAATCCGGATTTGCCGAGACTATGCTTTGATACAGACATAACACGACCAGCCGTGATTTCATGCTGTATCCCAGAGAGATAGAAATATTCAATGGCCCCCCAGAGGGACACAAAAATTACTGCTACGAAGATATAGTTTTTAAAATTGGCAGATATTTCCATTGCCCCTTAACGCCGCGGTCAGTGGGCCAGTGTAGTGGAGCAATTTTTATGGTAAAAAGAGCGTAGCGATACCATAAAAATTGCGGAACGTAACTGGCTCCACTGCACCGCCTTGTTAGCTTATTTGCCCAAAACTTCGTGAAAGAGCTCATTAAGTTGGGCCATTTCAAAGCTTCTATCAGATTTAGGCAATTTTATATCTTCCAATCTATCGAGCTGCTTTTCGATATACTGATTCAAAACCGGTATTGCCGGTGCCAGCATCTTCTCTTCACTTCTCTTTTTACGCTCCAAAAGCGAATGTATTGTATCAAGTAGCTCATTATCCGTAATCAGTGATAACACCTTATCAAATTCTATCGGTGCTGCTGTACCGTAACATTCAAGCCACTGGATGGAGAACAAGGGCCGCAAGACGTAGAAATATTTTTTTAGAGGAACCATATCCTCTCTTAGATACCCACGATAATTAGTCTTCGCCATACTTCTGTAGTGATATATACCCTTTTCGGGAGAATATATTTCTGGTAACAGCTTCAATGCTTCATTGCGAAAGCACCCATCGTCAATATAAGATATCGGAGACTGTATCCACTCAACAAATGCAGGGTTTGATTTCCAGAATAGCTTCAAAGCCTTTCTCACATCCCACCCATTTAGATCAATATCATCGACTATCGGATACTCAATCACATCTCGCTTATCTTCCAAATCGACCGCCACATACCAATCAGGCTTATTTGCATATATAAAGCGGACATCATAATCACTATTAGGCGAAGCAAATCCCCATGCTCGGCTTCCTGATTCAATAGCCATGAGAATCTTAACGTCGTATTTTTCCTGAGTTCTTTCAAGGCGACTTAATATTTCTTCCCGAATACTGCTATCTATCATTATTTCACCTAGAAGCTAACAGCTTATTCAGCGAACCAAGTTCGTATATACCCGGTTCATGTATTTACAGTTGATAATACGAAGAATAGTCAGAGATTCAAACAGTTATAAGTCTTGTCCAAAGAAATATACGCCCTGTGTTGGTTTATCGACTGTACGTATATCCTAATCTTTAAATTTAATTTCTCATATAAATCAGTACGTTAAGCGTTCATGAAGAAAGGATATGCGAACCAGGTTCAATTACCACGTGATTTTTATCGCGGAGGATTGAATTTTATATAAGAAAACTGTAAATATATACAGTATTGTATTGGGGGGAAAGTATGAGCGATATACCTGTGCCTATCACGGGCGAGTCACCTCGCTTTATTGATTTATTGCGTAGATTTATTCGTAAAGAGGGTCTTTCTTACTCTACGGAAAAAACCTACGTACATTGGGTTATACGATATATTCGTTATCATAAGTTGCGCCACCCAAATACAATGGGGCGTGAAGAAGTTGAATTGTTTCTTTCTCACTTGGCTCTAAATTTGAATGTTTCAGTGGCAACCCAACGAACGGCACTGAATGCATTGGCTTTTCTATACAACCGCTTTTTACAGCTTCCTTTCGGAAAGATTAGTTGGGCTCATGCTAAGAAGCGGCAAAAGATTCCAACGGTTTTTACACATTCTGAAGCATTAGCGGTTATCTCTAAGTTAGAGCATCCCTATAGCTTGATTGCGCGTTTAATGTACGGATCAGGGTTTAGAATCTCAGAATGTTTGCAGCTACGTATCAAGGATATCGACTTTAATATGCAGACAATTGCCATAATGCAGGGGAAGGGTGGTAAGGATCGATCAACGATATTACCTAACTCATTAATTGATCCGTTACGGGTTCAAGCGGATTGTGCATTGATGTTACATAAAGAGGATTTGTCAAAAGGTTATGGTAGAGTGTATTTACCAAATGCCTTAGCGAGAAAGTGTTTAAGCAACGAAACAGCACCTCATTGGCAGTATGTTTTTCCAGCTAAGAATCTGTCGAAAGACCCTCGTTCAAATACCATACGTCGCCATCATATTCTTGATCGGACGGTTCAAAAAAATATAGGAAAGGCAATTAAGCAAGCTAATATATTAAAAGCTGCAAGCAGTCATACATTTAGGCATAGCTTTGCAACTCGTTTGTTAGAGCAGGGTTATGATTTAAGAACTATTCAAACGCTGCTCGGCCATTCTGATATTTCCACCACGCAAATTTATACCCATGTGGTAAAGCGAGGCCCCTTAGGAGTTTTAAGCCCAATAGATTCTTTGTAAGCAATTTATTGTGGCCCCCCATTTAAGCACCCCAATTCAGGCAATATCCACCATTTTCAGATTCTGAGCGGAGTGTTAGCGTAGTGCGAAGTAAAAAAAACATAAAGGAAGCACTATGACGAGCATTGATCCCAATCCTGGCGCATTCTCAGATGCGCTTAACAGCATTCCTGCCGATACCCCTGTGGTGATGTTAAATCTGCTTAAGTTCCGTGAGCAAGCTAACTATCAAGACGGTACGCCAGCTTGTTCCGGTAAAGAGGCCTACAACACCTACAGCAAACAGGCGTTCCAACATCTACAAAATATTGGTGCAGAGGTGATTTGGTGGGGTGATGCGCAAGCCTCTTTAATCGCTCCTGATGGGGAAGAGTGGGATGAGGTGTTAATGGTACGCTATCCGTCTATTCAGAAGTTTGTGGAAATGGTGATGAACCCGGAATATCAAAAGCTGTCCACACATAGAACGGCGGCCTTGGAAAATGCGCGCCTGATCGCCAATATTGAACGGACTAAATAGGTATCACCATGGTCATGTATGATTTCACTTGGTTTGGAATTAACGTTGCTTTTAACGCGCTGTTGTTATGGGTGTTGGCTGTGAATGTGTCGCGACTCAGGCTGACGCTAAAAATTGGCCATGGTGATGGCGGCAACGTGGATATGAGCCAGGCCATACGCGCCCATGCCAATGGGGTAGAGCATGTGATTATGTTTAGCCTGACCTTATTGGCGCTAACCTTCATAGGGGTGGCAAAAGGATTATTGGCAGGGTTGGTGATTAGCTTTTTTGTGGCTCGTTTGATTCATGCCTATGGCATGCTATGGCGACAGTTTCAAATGCGTCGTGTCGGAGCAAGTATTACCTTTTTAGCCGAAGCCGTAGCGATTGTGGTATTGTTAGTGGGTGTATTGACTACCTGATAAAACAACATGCTATATAATCAGGCCCACGTAGCCTGTCATGAGTGCGATGCACTGCTAAAAGCCGTTCCGGTTCGCGTGGGGCAGAAACTTGAATGCCCGCGTTGCGGATACCTTCTCTATCGTCCACGCAAAGACCCCATCAATCGAGGTTTAGCCCTTAGCCTCACCACCCTCATATTGATTGGCCCTGCCAATTTTCTTCCGATTATGACATTAAATATGATGGGTCTGGATAATGTAGACACCATGATCAAAGGTGTTGTGCAGTTATATCAGCAGGGCTTTTGGTGGATGTCTGCGTTGGTATTGTTTTGCAGTATTTTGGCGCCACTGATGGAAAGTATTCTGGTGGTGTGTATCTGTTTAATGGTAAAGGCAAAGAAATTTAATGGCCTGTTAGTGGAAATGTTGAAACTGCAAACCCATATGCGGCGTTGGGCTATGCTGGAAGTGTATATGCTCAGTATATTGGTGGCCTACATTAAAATGATCGATGAAGGTGATATCAGTATAGGTATGGGGTTGGTTTGTTTTATCGGGATGCTAATGGCGGTAACTTTAAACACTATGTTGTTTGATACCCACAGCATATGGGAACAAATAGGAAAACGGCGTGAACATCACAACCGCCAAAAGTGAAGGGCTGATTCTCTGTAACGATTGTCATTTGCTGGTGAAGGCTGGCCAGGGCAAGGCAACGCGCTGCCCTCGCTGCAAAAGCAGTATTCATTCGCGTAAGCCCAATAGCATTTCCCGTACATGGGCCTTAGTGCTCACTGCTTGGGTGCTTATCTTACCGGCGAATCTGTATCCAATAATGACTGTAGTGTATTTGGCAGAAGGAGAGCCCGATACCATACTATCTGGGGTGATCAAACTGGCTCAGGAAGGCATGATTCCTATCGCTGTGATTGTGTTCATCGCCAGCATAGCGGTGCCCATTTTAAAATTATTGGGTATTATGCTGTTGCTGCTAATGGTGCAGCTTAAATGGAAGCTTAATAAACGTCACTGCGCATTTCTGTTTCGAGTGATTGAAGTGATTGGGGCTTGGTCGATGTTGGATTTATTTATCATATCCATATTGGTCACCTTGGTAGACTTAGGCGCAGTGGCAACCATCAGTGCTGGCCCAGGTGCAACAGCATTTGCTTCGGTGGTGGTGGTAACTATGTTCGCTGCCATGACGTTTGACCCTCGTTTGATTTGGGATCTACAGGAAGAAAATAAGAATGACTGACCCAGAGTATCAGGAAGCACTGGTTAAAGAATCCAAATCCTTTTCCATTATTTGGTTGTTACCGCTCATTGCATTGGGTATTGGCGGTTGGCTGCTGGCCAAATCGTTGATTGAAGCGCCCATAGAAATCACCATTAACTTTCCCAGTGGAACCGGTATGGAGGTGGGGAAAACCAAAGTGATGTATGAAGGCATCACTGCTGGGGTGGTTAAAGACATTAAGCTGGATACCAGTGATCTAAAAGGGGTGATCGCTACAGTGGAAATGGATCACCGCATAGAGTCCATGCTACGGGAATCCACACAATTTTGGTTAGTAAAACCCGAAATCAGTTTAAAGGGCGTAACTGGATTAGAAACCATTGTAACCGGTAACTACATAGGCGTAAAAATTGGGTTAACCGGTAAGAAAACCACCTATTTTGAAGCCCTTAGTGCACCTCCGGTGATGGATACTGAAGTTCCAGGCCTGCATCTTGAGTTGTTGTCAAAAGATTTAGGCTCACTGCATATTGATGCCCCCATTTTATTTAAAAAAATCGTGGTAGGAAGTGTTACCAATTACAAACTGAAAGCCGATCAGGATCTGGTTTCACTTCACATTCATATAAAACCAGAATATTCACACCTGATCAGTCAGCAAACACGTTTTTGGAATGTCAGTGGTGTTCAGGTTAAAGCGGATTTAAGCGGTGTGGAGATTCAAACGGAATCTCTAGTGAGCATTGTGCAAGGTGGAATTACATTTGATTCGCCACCGCTTTCTGAAAACAATTTAGCCGCACAAAATCACGATGCATTTACTCTGTATGAAAATCAAGAAGCAGCAAAGCGAGGAATTCAGGCTCAAATTACCTTTCCAATTTCAGAAAAAGTAGAGGCTTCAAAAACCAAAATTTTATTTCGTGGTATTGAAGTGGGTCAGGTTAAAAATACGAATTTAAGTGAAGATAAAACAAAAATTATTGCCGATGTATTATTCGAATCTATGGCAGAAGAGTATCTCACCAGTGGAACCAAGTTTTGGTTGGTAAAACATGAGTTATCCCTTAACAACATTTCAGGTTTAGAGACGCTGATCACTGGCCCCTATGTTGAAATGGAGTATAACCAAGGTGAACCACTGCGTAGTTTTAAAGCATTGGCCCAAGCACCAAAAGTGGACTACAGCAAGCCGGGTTTACATCTCAAGTTAGAAAGCGATGAAATGGCTTCTATTGGTCGAGGCACTTCCATTCTTTATCGTCAGGTGAAGGTGGGCGAAGTAAAGGCGGTATCTTTAGCAAAAGATCGCAATAGTGTAGTGGCTGACATCACCATAGAAGAGCCTTATCGTAAATTAGTAACCAATCAATCTCGATTCTGGAATGCCAGCGGTGTATCCGTTAGCGGATCACTCACTAAAATAAAAGTAAGAGCGGAATCACTTGCCAGTATCGTTCAAGGTGGCATTAGTTTCTATAACCCTGAAAGTGAAGCAAAACCCAAGCGGGTAGCCAATGGATCGCGCTTTCAGTTATTCGATGATTTGGATTTGGCTAAGGAAGAAGGCTTGTTGATTCGAATTCATTTGGATAATGGGGAAGGTGTAGAAGAAGGCACATTAATCAAGTACCAGGGTTTTCCGGTTGGTGAAATAAAACGAATAGAATTAAAGAAAGACCTGTCTGGTTTGATAGCACACGCTATTGTTCGTCAGCAAGCAAAAAAGTTTGTGGCTAAAGGATCAGTGTATTGGCTGGTAAAACCGCAATTGGGAATTACCGGTGCCTCAAATCTGGATACGTTATTAAAAGGTCAGTACTTTGATGTGGTGCCGGGTTCTGGGCCTGTGCAATACGATTTTAAAGCGCAGATGCAGGCGCCCAGTGAAAGCCAATTAAACACGGGTTTAAATATCGTGTTAAAAGCACCGCGCTTACAATCCGTTAAAAAAGGCTTAAACCTGTTTTATCGAGATATAAAAGTGGGAGAAGTCACGCATTACAAATTGTCTGATTATGGCGATGAAGTTTTAATCTTTGCTAATATTCAGTCACCCTATGACCGGTTGGTACGCAAGGGCACCAAGTTTTGGAACGCCAGCGGTGTGAATATCAATGTGGGGATTTTTTCTGGTGCCAGTATTAAAACGGAATCACTGGAATCTATTCTGGCGGGAGGTATTTCTTTCGCTACGCCTGATAATGGCAGTGATTTACCGATGGCAGAGCAGGGCGAGGCATTTACCTTGCATGCTGAATTGCAAGAGCCATGGTTAATTTGGGCACCCAAAATCCCATTAGATGAATAGAGCGTTGCTGAATGTAACGCTCTGGCAACCCGTCTAAATTTCTGACATCATTCCCCTAAATTTCTCCCCAAACCCAATCGACGTGAATATGAACAATCATAAAACTGTATCGTTACCAGAAATTGTGGGCGGTTTGATTAATGCCGTGCCGGATGTTTTTACCATGGGCAAGGGCGCGCGTACCATGATAAAAGCATCCCCAGAACGTAAATTGTCTATAGGCTTATTGCTTGAACAGCAGGCAGCCAAACGTCCAACTGCACCCGCATTAAAATTCGACGATAAAGAATGGAGCTATGCGACATTTAATGCATGGGTGAATCGAATTGCCAGCCTATTTCACGGTCAGGGTGTAAAACCGGGTGATGTGGTTGCAATACTATCGGAGAATCGGCCTGAAATGTTGGCCTGTATAGCAGCGACGGTAAAACTCGGCGCTATCGCAGGTATGTTGAATTATAACCAAAGAGATGAGGTGCTTAGCCACAGCATTGGATTAATAAAACCAAAAATCATTGTGGTGGGAACGGAAAGTGTGGCTGCGCTGGAAACAACACCCTATTGTCCGCAAAAATCAGAAAATTTAAAGCACTATTTGGTGGGTGACGAGGAAGCCGGTGTACCCGAAGGTTATCAATCGTTACGCGCGGAAAGCGAATACCTGCCTAGCTATAATCCTTCCAGCACCAAACAAGTGGAATTAAAGCAGCCCTGTTTTTACATATTCACATCTGGCACGACGGGTATGCCTAAAGCGTCGGTGATGTCGCACCTGCGCTGGCTTAAAGCGGCCACTGGCATGGGCTTACTCACTGCGCGTTTGAAACCACAAGATGTCTTTTATGCGCCGCTGCCCTTGTACCATAATAATGCGCTCACCGTTAGTTGGGGTGCCGTACTAACCAGTGGCGCATGTTTGGCGCTAACTCGCAAATTCAGTGCGTCGAAATTTTGGGATGAGGTGCGGCAACATGGAGCCACGGCATTTTGCTATATCGGTGAGCTATGTCGTTATCTTTTAAATCAACCGAAAAGCCCGCAGGACAAATTGCATAAGGTTCGTGTGATTGTTGGTAACGGTTTGCGCCCAGAGATTTGGCAGGAGTTCAAACAGCGCTTCAATATCGAACGTATTTGTGAATTTTATGGTGCCAGTGAATGCAATATAGGGTTTGTAAATACCTTTGATGTGGATTGCACTGCTGGATTTTGCCCTCTGCCATTTTCAGTGGTCGAGGTGGATCCGGAAACAGAAGAGCCAAAGCGAAACAGTAATGGCTACATGCAAAAAGTGCCCAAGGGCGAAGTGGGTTTATTGATATCTGAAATCAGTGAACTTGCACCTTATGATGGTTATACCGATCCTAACGCCAGTAACAAAAAAATTCTAAGAGACGTTTTTAAGCCAGGCGATCAATGGTTTAACACTGGTGATCTAGTGCGTGACCAAGGCTATAAACACATACAATTTGTGGATAGGCTGGGCGACACTTTTCGCTGGAAAGGCGAAAACGTAGCAACTACCGAAGTGGAAGCCGCCTTTAAGCACATAGAGGCGATTGAGCAGGCAGTGGTGTATGGCGTACAAATTCCCAATACAGATGGCCGCGCTGGAATGGCTGCCATAACGTTGCATGAACCCCATGATGATTTTGATTTAAAACAACTAGCGCAAACGTTACGCAGCAGCTTGCCTGTCTATGCCATGCCGCTGTTTATTCGTATTCGTGAAGAGCACGAAATCACCGGCACATTCAAAAACCGTAAAGTGGAATTAAAAAACGAGGCTTATAACCCGAGCCAAGTGAGTGAGCCCTTATATATGTTTGATGCCAGTTCAGATAGTTATGTGCCGTTGGATAACGCACTGTTTGAGAAGATCAATAGTGGCGAAGTTCGCTTCTAACTAGAAAGTATAAGCACAAGACAGCATAACCAAACTCAACTATAGTTATCACTATAAACTCTTGTTGTGAGGGTGGTTATGCTGGTAATTCGATTGGCGCAAATGCAGGACCTAGATGCCATAACTGCATTGGCCACTACCTCTGGGGGTGGATTAACCACCCTGCCCAATGATCCCCAAATTCTTACCAAAAAGTTACAACGGGCTGTTGCCGCACAGCAACAAGAACAGCACGGTAATGCTTTGTTTTGGTTCGTATTGGAAGATACCAAAACGAAACAACTTGTGGGTGTGTCGGGCATTGAGGCTGCTGTAGGTTTAGATCAGGCCTATTATACTTATCGTGTCGGCACAATCGTTCATGCCTCCAGCGAGCTGGATATCTATCATCAATTTCCCACATTGTTTTTAACCAATGACCATACTGGTTGTTCTGAGTTATGTTCTCTCTATTTGCATCCTGATTATCGGCACAGTAAAGCAGGGGCGTTGTTGTCCAAAGCGCGTTTTTTGTTTATCGCCCAATTTAAACATCTATTTTCCAATAAACTGATCGCAGAGCTAAGAGGCTATTTAAATGAGCAAGGCTTGTCTCCCTTCTGGGAAGGCCTGGGTCGTCATTTTTTTGATATGGATTTTTCTCA
>JBFKSL010000039.1:0-14442 GCA_041626995.1 Ketobacter sp.
CGCGACTGATTTCTTCCATGGCGAGCACATGAGCCAGATACCCCATATTAGTACCACCGTATTCTTCCGAAACTGTCATGCCTAGCAACCCCATGTCGCCAAACTTTTTCCACATATCCATAGGAAATTGATTTTGGGCATCAATTTCGGCTGCACGAGGCGCAAGCTCTGTCTGAGCAAAACGATTTACCGAATCGCGCAGTGCATCTAAAGTTTCATCAAAACCAAAATTAAGGGAGGGGTAAAGAGTTGTCATGGTATTTTCCTTTTAAGAATTCGAGTTGTTTTCTAAAGCAGACACGCATCGCTGACGCGCCTCTTTCAGCTCGATTTTCATTACTTCTATGTCGTGTAACTGTTGATCCAACAGCGCTTCCTTTTCGTCAAGAATAGAAAGGAATTGCTTGAGCTGCATTTCATTACCAGAATCAGGATCGTACATATCGAACAGCATACGACTTTCTGCCAATGTGAATCCTAACCGCTTGCCGCGCATAATCAGTTTTAACAGCACCCGATCCTTAGCACTGTATATTCGTTTTTGCCCTTCACGCTTAGGCGACAGCAAACCCTGATCCTCATAGAAGCGTATGGCTCGGGTTGTAATGTCGAATTCTTTTGAAAGGTCGGTAATCGTGTATTGCTGGCTCACTTAGCACCTGTTCTGCTAATAGGTAATTCATTTACCAAGTTTACGTTTACGTAAAGGTAAGCTCAAGAAGTTTTCAAATGCAACTGAAAAAAGTTCTATTAAATACTTATATTTCAATAGGTTGAACAAATACCAGCTAATAGCGGTAAAAACTCCGATCTTCAAACGCACTTAGAAATAAGTGACACACCAAAAAGGAAGTTGTTAAGGTTACCAGCTATTCTTAATACACATTTCTCTCAAAATAGGAGCTGCAACGTCACCCATGAGAAGATGGAATGGCTGGGGCGATGAGAAAAACGATTACCCTCTAAAACCAGAAGCATTAGCCTTTTTAAAACAACAAATTGGCAACGGACAACCATTGCGGGATGCCACCTTACAAGCGGTTATTAGCTGTGTGCCAAAATCACGACTTCCACAGCATCCATTGATTAATCAAGATCCAGAGCAGCGAGTTCGCCACGCACGAGGCCAAAGTCTGCCAGATTGGCTGGCTATGCGCAGTGGTGATTTCGAATGCTTTCCTGATGGGGTTGCCTTCCCAGAAACCAATGATCAAGTACAAGAACTGCTTCAACTTGCGGTAAAAGAAAATTTTGCAGTCATACCCTATGGAGGAGGCTCATCGGTTGTCGGACACATTAACCCACTGCCATCTGAGCAAGCTGTACTTACCATCAGCCTTGCTCGCTTTGATCAGTTAATTCATCTGGATAAAGAAAGCCAACTTGCCACATTCGGTGCAGGCGCGCCCGGCCCACTGATCGAAGGCCAACTTAAACTACAGGGATACACTCTCGGTCATTTTCCCCAGTCATGGGAGCTTTCCACCCTGGGAGGATGGGTAGCCAGCCGCTCCAGTGGACAGCAATCACTGCGCTATGGTCGTATCGAACAACTGTTTGCCGGGGCGCGCATTGAAACCACTCAAGGCACTTTAAAAATCCCCACCATACCGGCCTCTTCCGCCGGCCCGGATGTACGCGAAATGATTTTAGGCTCAGAAGGCCGCATGGGAATCATCACCGAAGCCACTGTACGAGTAACCCCCCTACCCCAACAGGAGGATTTTTATGTGGTATTTTTTCCCGACTGGGAAAAAGCACTGGCTGCGGTGAGAGAAATGGCCCAGGCAAAGATTCCTCTTTCCATGATGCGTTTAAGCAACGCCAAGGAAACCTGGACTCAATTAAAGTTAGCGGGCCATCCTTTTGCCATCGATATTCTGGAACGCTACCTTGGTGTTCGCGGAGCTAAAACAAACAAGTGCATGTTCACGTTTGGCGTAACAGGATCAAAAGAATATTGTAGAAACGCATTGGCGCTGACCAAGCCCATCATTAAACAATACGATGGCATCCAAACGGGAACCGTTCTTGGTAAAAAATGGCAAGAAAACCGATTCCGCTCCCCCTACTTCCGTCACGGCCTGTGGGAACAAGGCTATGCCGTGGACACACTGGAAACTGCCGTTGACTGGACCAGGATACCCTCCACCATTTGTGCCATTGAAAAAGCCCTGAACACGGAACTATCGGGCCATGGTGAAAAAGTTCACGTATTCACCCATCTTTCTCATTTATATCCGCAGGGTTCTAGTATCTATACAACCTATGTGTTCCGTTGTGGCAGTGACTATTCCGAAACATTCCATCGCTGGAGAAAACTGAAAGCCGCAGCTTCTCAAGCCATCGTAGAGAACCAAGGCACCATTAGCCATCAACATGGCGTAGGCATAGATCATGCGGCCTACTTAATTCACGAAAAAGGTGAGCTGGGACTGGATGCAATTAAAACCCTATGCGAGCGCTTCGATCCACACGGCATCATGAATCCTGGCAAATTAATCGACAATAAAAAATCATGAATAAATTTGATCGCGATGCCCTTTGGTCATTATTAAAAGAAAACAATCAAACCTGGGATATGGTCATCATTGGCGGCGGTATTACCGGTGTTGGCATACTACGGGAAGCCGCTCGCCTGGGTTTAAATGCCGTATTGTTTGAGCAAAAAGATTACGCCTGGGGAACATCAAGCCGCTCATCAAAAATGGTACATGGGGGGTTAAGATACATTGCTCAAGGTGACCTCAAGCTTACCAAACAGTGCGTACTGGAGCGGGAGCGATTAATTGAGGAAGCTCCGGGCTTAGTGGAACGGCTTACCTATCTATTTCCCATTCGTCGCGCCCAAGTACCTGGAAAAATGGTTTTCAACAGCCTGCTGGCAATCTATGACAAATTAGCAGGCATCAAAACCCACGGCTATTTAAGTGCCAAACAAGTTCAGCATCGAGTACCAGGCCTAAATCCAGAGCGACTTAAAGGTGCCAGCTACTATACCGACGCGGTAACTGATGACGCACGGTTGGTATTACGTGTGTTGCATGAAGCCCTAAAAGATGGTGGTTTTGCTGGCAACTACATACCGGTTAATCGGGTTTTATTTGATAGCGAAAATCGAGTGAACGGTGTGGAGGTTACCAATAGCGAAACCGATGAAACCGTTAAAGTGAATGCCAAAGTAGTGATCAATGCCACCGGCGCGTGGGTGGATTCGATTCGTGCACCTGTTGCTGGCGAACACACCATACGCCCTCTACGGGGCAGCCATATTGTCATTCCTAAAAACCTCGCTCCCGTTAACGATGCGCTCACTCTTTTTCATCCTGAAGACAAGCGAGCCGTGTTTATTTTCCCCTGGGAAAATCGCACAGTGATCGGCACCACAGATTTGGATCACGATACAGATTTGAATATCGAACCGAGCATCACCCAACAGGAAGTGGATTACCTGCTGCATTTGGCGCAAGTTCAATTTCCTGACTCTGGTATCGATAAAAACAGCATTATTTCCACCTACGCGGGTGTCAGACCCGTCATAAGCAAAAATAAAAACAAGCCCCCCTCAAAAGAAAAACGCGATCACAAAGTGTGGCAAGACAAAGGCCTGATTAGTGTAAGTGGTGGAAAGTTAACAACCTTTCGCTTAATTGCACTGGATGTAATCAAAACCATTCAACCTTATTTTGAAGAGTTAAGTATCAGCGGTCTAAATGATCACGTATTAAGCCCTACCGCAATTACGCCAGATCAATTAGAAATTGAACCGCAGTTATCCTCACGCTTGGTAGGCTGCTACGGAGAACATGCCAAACAGTTAGCAGAAGAAGCCGAACCAGAACAATTGAAACTCATAGATGCAACCCGTTACTGCCTGGCTGAACTTAACTGGTGCGCCCAACACGAATCCGTTGTGCACCTTGATGATTTATTATTGCGTCGAACCCGTATTGGTCTGCTTATGAGAAATGGAGCGGCCGATATCATAGACACCCTAGAACCGCTTTTTAGAAATCAACTGGGCTGGACGGAACAAAAATGGCAACAAGAAAAACAACGCTATTTAAAACTATGGCAACAACATTATTCCATACCCAATGAGTAAGCCCTATGTAATGGCCATTGATAATGGCACGCAAAGCATTCGCGCCCTGGTATTTGATCTCGATGGACAACTTATTGCCAAAAGCAAAGTGGAAATCGAACCCTACTTTTCGGAGCACCCAGGTTGGGCCGAGCAAGAGCCCGTATACTATTGGCAAAAACTATGCGAAGCCTGCCAACAGCTTTGGCCAATGCTCGACTTCCCTAAACAGGATATTAAAGCCGTTGCCCTTACCACTCAGCGAGCCACCACCATCAACCTGGATCAAACAGGAAAGCCCATTCGCCCCGCCATAATTTGGTTAGATCAACGTCAAGCTCAATCCCCCCAGAACGTAAAAGGCCCATGGAAATATTTAATAAAAGCAGCGGGCAGCGAAGAGATACTACGCTACTACCGAAAGCAGGCCGAATGTAACTGGATTGCCGAAAATCAACCCAACATTTGGAATCAAACCCATAAATTTTTACTGTTATCGGGGTACCATAGCTTCCGCCTCACTGGACAATATGTGGATTCCACCGCCGCTCAAGTGGGTTACATCCCATTTGATTACAAACGGCTGCGCTGGGCTGGAAAACACGACTGGAAATGGCAGGCACTGGCTATTCAACGCCATCAACTGCCCCAACTGTATGCGCCAGGAACAACCATGGGTCGTATTAGTCGAGAAGCCGCGGAACAAACTGGTATCCCCGAGAACCTGCCGCTTATATCCGCCGGAGCGGATAAAGCCTGCGAAGTAATTGGTTCCGGCTGCCTTGAACCCGACATTGGAAGTCTAAGCTACGGCACTACCGCCACCTTTAATACCACCACCACAAAATACCTGGAAGCCATACCCATGCTGCCACCCTATCCAGCAGCCATTCCCAAGCACTACAATACTGAAATTATCGTGCAACGGGGCTACTGGATGGTAAATTGGTTTAAACGGGAGTTTGGGCAAAGAGAAGAAAAGCAAGCCCAGGAATTAAATGTCAGCGTTGAATCCCTGTTTGAAAAAATGTTGGAAGACGTTCCGGCGGGCTCCATGGGCTTAGTACTACAACCTTATTGGTCACCTGGGGTTCGTATTCCCGGTCCAGAAGCAAAAGGGGCCATAATCGGCTTTGGTGATGTTCACACTCGTGCACACATCTATCGCGCCATAATTGAAGGCTTAGCCTATGCATTACGCGAAGGCAAAGAACGGGTTGAAAAACGAAGCGGCATAAAAATTAAAAGCTTAAAGGTATCCGGCGGCGGCTCCCAAAGCGATCAGGCCATGCAAATCACCGCAGATATTTTTGGCATGAAAGCAGAGCGCCCGCATACTTACGAAACCTCTGGTTTAGGTGCGGCCATAAATGCAGCTGTAGGCTCAGGGTTATATCCAAACCACAAAACCGCCATCCAACACATGACCCATAAAGGTAAGGTGTTCACCCCCATTGCCAGAAATCAAACGCTTTACAACCGCATCTATGATGAGGTCTATGAAAAGATGTACGAAAAACTCAGTCCATTGTACAAAGCGGTGAGGGCTATTACAGGCTACCCTGCCTAATTCCTTCCCTCTTCACCATCTAAAGCATCCAATATGGAACAATGCACCGCTGGCTCATCACCTCCACAACAGGAATCACTGATACGACTTAATACAGCGTAGATTCGATTTAACTCATCTAGCTTGACACGTATTTTTTCTAGCTTGCTATCTGCCAGTTCTTTCACTTCAGAGCAAGGGTGATTCTCACGATCAATCCGTAATGACAGTAACTCAGCAATTTCCTGCAAGCTAAAACCCAGCGATTTGGCCTTTAGGATAAAGCCCAATTGCCGTTCTGCTTCAATGTCGTAGTAGCGATACCCAGAAGAAGAACGAGTAAACGGTTTGATCAAGCCTTCTTTTTCATAATACCGAATGGTATCAATACTCACTCCACAACGCTTAGCCAGCTCACCAATTTTAACTGCGTAAGCTTTAATATCATCCATACTGATTTTCTTTAAATAATCGTTGTATTTCTTCCACCTGGCCCCGGTTATTAATCAATGCATCAACACACTCAGCATCCAATTTTACACCGGATATTTCTTTTAACTTCGCGAAGGCAGCATCAATACTCCAGGCCTCCTTATAGGGCCGGCGGCTGGTCAACGCATCAAAAACATCGGCTACTGCTACGATTCTGGCTTCAAGGGGAATCGCTTTCCCCACCAGACAATCAGGATAACCGCTGCCATCGATGGATTCATGATGATGCAGAGCGATGTTCCTTAAAATTTGCACATGAGTCACCCCATCCAAACCGTAATTCTTAATCAGTTTATCGATAAGCTTGCGCCCCTCTTCTGAGTGGGTACGCATGATGGCAACTTCATCATCCGTTAACGGCCCATCTTTTAGCAAAATATTATCGGGAATGGAAAGCTTGCCTAAATCATGCAGGGGCGAAAACAATAAGATGTGCTCAACATACTCATCATCCAAACCATATTTGGGAGCGATGACTTTTGCAATTAATTGCGCATAACGTGACATACGCTCCAAATGGCCACCAGTTTCGGGGTCACGGGAGTGAGTTAAATCCAACGCTGAACGAATTGTGGCCAACAAAACCCGAACATTGGCCCGCTCGTTGTACACCAGCAATGTTATCATGTGGCCAATAACATCCAGCTCGTTCATGATTTTTTCGGTGAACACTTCCGGCTCGTCGCCATTGAAAAATAAAAAGCCAAAGAATGCGCCATCCCAGAACATTGGAATGGTATAGCTGGAACGCAAACCAGCATCATAAATAGCAACGGTGTGCTGATGCTCTACTCCATACTTGTTGAACACACTTAAATCGTTGATAACACGTGTTTCACCCGTTTGAGAAAGTTCATGAAGGGATTTGCATTCCGCTAACTTAGCTTGATATTGCTGTAATGGGCTCGACTCGTTACTGCTATAAACAAAGGTGCGCAGATAATCTGTTTTGGGGTCATACAAGGCAACGGCCACTCGCGTAACATGAGGCATATGTTGCTTCATTACATCGTGAATAACCCTAAGCTTTTTCTCTACAGTACCCGCGTCCTGCAACCCATTCCACGAATCTGTATGTTTTTCATCCAGCATAATGGCTCTCCACTACAGAAGTAATCTTAAGATCCAACGGACATTAATGATCCAATATTTATACTGTAATACATATTCCCTTATTTTGACTCAAACCTCTATTTTTAACAAAATTAGGAAATTTTGTGTCGGGGGGGAGATTAACTCTATACTTGCACCATGCATAAGACTGATTATTCAATGGATTTGAATCAAAACCCCGCTTCAGAAAAGCAGCCCAGCTTAGACTGGCCCAGTAGCCTTCGCTTTAAATTGGGCCTGGGCCTGTTTCTACTCTTTCTAATACTTGTTGGCTCTAACCTTTGGCTAATCTGGTTTCGCGGACAGCCGCTGCTGGTACAACAAAGCCGCGAGCTTCAAGGACAAATCGGCGAAACCATCGTGGTTTCACTTAGCAAGCAGTTCAAGCAAGCAGAAACGCTCGCCATGGATATAGCCAACATTGCCGAAGTTCTACCTCTGGATGAATCATTGTATCGCATCACCATTCCCCACTTAATGAACCTGGAATCATTGGATGCAGTGATTGCCGGTGGTGGCATTTGGCCCGAGCCCTATCGTTTCGACCCAAACCAGGAACGTAAAAGCTTTTTTTGGGGGCGGGAAAAAGATGGCAACCTAAAGTTTTATCAAGATTACAACGACCCAGACAGCTTGGGGTATCACAATGAAGAATGGTATGTGCCTGCCTCTATGCTGGCTGATGGTACAGCCTATTGGTCGCGCTCCTACACAGACCCGTACTCCCTTCAACCGATGGTAACCTGTTCGGTGCCCTACTATAAGAAAGGGCGCTTTGAGGGCATTTCCACCATTGATTTAAAACTCGAAGGTGTAAACAAGCTGGTTACCGACAATTTCAAAAACCAACAGGGTTACGCCTTTGTGGTGGATCGCAATAACAAATTCATTGATTACCCAAATCAGTCCTTTGTGGTTGCGGAGCGCGATTCACCCAATATTCGGCCATATATGGATTTTATTTACGCCAACGAACTGGCATTAATCTACCCCGTATTCAAACCCATTGCCGAAAAACTTACCTTCCTAAATAATGAAAATTTATATTTGGTTAACCGCGAAACGGAAACCGTAAAATCCATCGCAAAAAATATTGCAGAAAAGAGCTATCAGATAGAAATACAGGAAGCCCGGGTTATCGCCCATAATCTATTCAGCACCAGTAATGGCACGACGGTTAAATTGGCAGACTTTGAATTACAGGACGACCTAATTCTGCGAACACCGGTTTCCGTTTCCATTTATCAGATGCCGCATACTTATTGGAAAGTGGTTACCGTATTTCCCTTATCTGAAAGCCAGGATGCTGCGGTAGATATAAGCAAAAGCCTAACCTGGGTATCGCTTGTTAGTATTGCCCTATGGGGCGTATTGGCTGCCCTTTTCTTCTGGCGTGTGTTGTTTGCCCGCCTTCATGATATGACATCCCGTATAAAAGAATCAGCGAAAGATGGCCGTGAAATCCCCCTACAGCATGATTCCAATGATGAACTGGGTATCCTTGCCCAATGGTATAACCGTCGCACCCGCCAGCTCCATAGTGCACTAAAATCGGCAGAAGTCAGCGCACAACACCTAAAAGACGAAAACAATGAACACCGAGTAACAGCCAAGCTTCTGGAAAAAAGCCTTTCCATGCAAAGAGCCATTTTGGATAGCGCTAAGCTTTCCATTATCACCTTGGATCAGTACGGCATGATCATGAACTGCAATGCCGGAACTCAGATGATGTTGGGTTACCCGGAGCATCAGCTGGTGGGTAAAATTTTTCCCTATACCCTATTAGACGAAAAACAACTTCAGCTATATCAACATCAGGTATTACATCAATACAAAGAAAATGCATCAGGCTTTGACGTTTTCACTGCGCCAATAAATCACGGTGACATTCAAGAGAATGAGTGGACAATTAATTGCAAAAATGGAAGCACCATTGAGGCCATACTTACCATAACGCCAGTCATTGGCATTAACGATCGTATAGAAGGCTGGTTGGCGGTCATTGCGGATATGTCTGAGCGAAAACGGGCCCAAACTGAAATCGAACAAGCCAGGATACAAGCAGAACGATCTAATCGAGCCAAAACCCAATTCCTGGCCAGCATGTCGCACGAACTCAGAACTCCGCTGAACTCCATCTTAGGGTTTACCCACCGATTACAAAAAACCATTGGCACCACCTTGAACGAACGCCATCAAGACGCACTCAACACCATTGATCGTAATACCCAGCACCTCATGACTCTGATTAATGATTTACTGGATATTTCAAAAATAGAAGCCGGAAAATTGGTACTAACCAATGAACAATTCGATCTATGTGACTTGGTGACAGAAGTGCATTCCGATACGCGCGCTCTGGCTGATGAAGGTCACGTGGCATTTAGCTACAACCTACCCAAACAACCTGTGATAATTAATGCCGATCGAAAAAAAATAAAGCAGGTTATCTTTAACTTGGTATCCAATTCCTTTAAAGCAACCGAGAAGGGCTTTATCGACATTACCTTAAGCACACACGATGGTTGTGCCTACATAAAAGTGGAGGATTCCGGCAACGGTATTTCTCCTGAAAGCAGCAAAAAACTGTTTGAAAAATTCAACAATCTTGACCATTACATTGGCGATAAAGTCAGTACTGGGCTGGGGTTGTTTATCACCCTTGAATTAGTCAGGATGCACAAAGGCCATATTTCGTTTGAAAGTGAAGTAGGGAAAGGAACAGAGTTTGTAGTGGAGTTGCCGCTAAAGCAAAAATAATGTCAAAAAAAAGCCCTCGCAAGGAGGGCTTTCTTGAATTCTTTACACCGACATGGCGACTGTTATGACCTCTTTGGCTATAAAACCAAATATGCCTAAGCCCAATGTCAGGAAAATTGCCAAAGTACCAACCTTCCCTGCTTTGGAATCTATAGCCAAGCGATACATGATAAAAAACATGTAGGCTATCAAGCCTGAAACACACAAGTACAACGACATAGTTTCAAACTGTTCTATGGACATTACGCCTCCTCGACTACGGAACCTGATACTTCAGGCGCTCACAAAACGGGCGGCAATATACCCTTCATCAGTTTTTAAAACAACCCTAAGTCATGACTTTTTGGTCTATATATTGAGTACGCTAACGGCTCGGAATTATTTTATTGATCTAGATCATATGTTTCTTCATGCGAGCAGCCAGCTTAGTCAAGCTTGGTAACTTATTTATTTTTGACGCAGAACATTTTCTGTTTTCAATGAAAGGGTTACCATGAAAAAAGAATCCGTGGAGGGCCTTAATGCAAAATCATTCCCCAGCCATGCTTAAGCTAAAAAAGGTGGCAATTGATACCTATCACGAGAACGTGGCCTATCTTCATCGCGAGTGCCCTACCTACAAAGCGGAAGGTTTTCAGGCACTCAGTAAAATAGAAATTCAACGAGATGGTAAACAGATCCTGGCGGTACTCAATGTGGTTGACGACGACTGCATAGTCAAACCCGGCCAGCTGGGGCTGTCAGAGCAGGCTTTTCTCAATATGGGTCAACCGGAAGGCAGCGATGTTCGAGTCAATCACGCTGAGCCACCCCACTCCATGGAATACGTTCGCGCCAAGCTATCAGGTGAGCGCATTGATCAGGATAGCTTCAATAAGATTATTCAGGACATCGCCAACAACCGATACTCCAAACCAGAGATCGCTGCGTTTTTGGTCGCCGTATCCGAAGCAGGACTGGATCGCGATGAAATCCTATACCTTACCAACGCCATGGTGAACTCCGGACAACGTTTGGATTGGGAAGAAAAACGAGTAGTAGACAAACACTGCATCGGTGGCATTCCCGGCAATCGCACATCTATGCTGGTGGTGCCCATTGTGTCCACCTTTGGCTTGTTGTGTCCGAAAACCTCCAGCCGTGCCATCACCTCTCCCTCCGGCACTGCAGACACCATGGAAGTACTGGCCAGGGTGGATCTACCCATGGATGAGCTGCATAAGATTGTGCGTGAACAAAGAGGCTGTGTTGCCTGGGGAGGTACCGCCAAACTGGCACCGGCGGACGACGTTCTGATCTCAGTGGAACGCCCCCTGGCGATTGATTCCCAGGCACAGATGGTGGCATCCATTCTTTCTAAAAAACGCGCTTGTGGCTCCACACACCTGCTAATTGATATACCAGAAGGACCCAGTGCTAAAGTACGCTCAATGAAAGATGCCATGCAACTTCGCAAGCTGTTTGAATACGTTGGCGATCGTATCGGCTTGGTAACTCAAGTCATTATTACCGACGGACGCCAGCCCATCGGGCGTGGCATTGGCCCAGTGCTTGAAGCACAAGATGTGATGAAAGTGCTGCGCAATGATCCCGATGCTCCCCACGATTTACGGGAAAAATCGTTGCAACTGGCTGGCCGAATGATCGAGTTTGATAATGGCGTTCGCGGCGGTGAAGGTTATGGTATAGCTCGAGATATTCTGGATTCAGGCCGGGCACTGTATAAAATGGAACAAATTATCAAAGCCCAGGGAAAGCAACTGGAAATGGCCACGCTGGGCCAATTAACTGAAGAGATTACCGCCCCTACATCCGGCTGCATCAACTCCATTGACAACCTGCTGGTTGCCCGAATTGCCAGGTTGGCGGGCGCTCCCATGGACAAAGGGGCTGGCGTTTATTTATATAAGAAAATCGGTGACACTGTGCAAAAAGGCGAACCGCTATATCGTATATACTCCCAGTTTCGCTCCGATTTTGAGTTTGCCTGTAACTTAGCTCGCCGACACAATGGTTTTGAAATCGGCAACCCTAGCCAACAACAGACCACTTGGTAACTGGATGATCATTTTAGGATTTGAAGAGAATACAAAGCTGTGTCAATCGCTTGCTACAGAGCTCAATTTTCGCGCAGCGATGATTCAGGTTCACCGTTTTCCAGATGGCGAAAGCAAGGTCACCATCCCTACTCAATTAGAGGAAACCGTGATCTTTCTATGCAGCTTAAACGACCCAAACAGCAAGTTAATTGAACTGATGCTGGCGGTACAATGGGCACGAAAGTATGGCTGCCAACGGGCCATTTTAGTGGCCCCCTACTTATGCTACATGCGTCAGGACTGCGAATTCGAGCCAGGCCAAGTGGTTAGCCAAACCATCATGGGAGACTGGTTATCCAGCCTGTTTGACGGCGTGATAACTATTGACCCTCACCTTCACCGCATTGATCGACTTGATCAGGCTTTTTTGCACTGTAAAGCCATTAGCGTTTCTGCAACCGGGATCATCGGCGCCTACTTAAAAGGCCGTTATGAGCAGGCTGTGCTGGTAGGCCCTGACGAAGAATCCCAACAATGGGTGAGCGTGGTAGCGGAACATTCCGGTTTGGAGTATTGCGTTGCCTCAAAAGTTCGCACAGGTGATCGCGACGTTTCAGTACAACTGCCTTCTTTTGACTTTACAAACCGTACTGCCATTTTAGTGGACGACGTGATCAGCTCAGGCCACACCATTCAACAAGCGGCACTGGCTCTGAAGGAAGCCGGGGCAAACAAAGTATTAGCGGCCTGCACTCACCCCTTATTTGCAACCGGTGCTGAAGAGGCATTACAACTGGCTGGTGTAGAGAGCGTACTCAGTTGCAATACCATTGCGCATAGCAGTAACTGCATAGACATAAGTAGTTTGCTAGCTAAAACCATACACCAACAGTTTTAACCGTTTATTGGCACTGCCACTGTTCAAAATCTGGCGCCTGATCAGCAGCAATAGAACTCAGCGGCAAATTATCCACTTCAAGAATACCGCCGTTCTGATCGGGCCAGGAACCTAATTTCAATTCGAATTTAGGCGTTAACGGGTAGCTTTGCAGCACGATTTTCTTCGTGTTTATGCGTTTGATGGCCATATAATTTAAGTTTAAACGGCTTTCACTCTGCAACTTTGCCTCGCCATTAAAACGACACAGTAAATTGGCATATAGCACATATCCATCGGCTTTTATGTGCATATACAAACGCTGATAAAACTGTTCATCTTCTAGCTGATCTCGTTTCTCTATATACCAATGGCCCACAATAGGCTCACCACCAATATTCACTGGTGTGACCTTCAGTTGATCACAGCCCGCTAAAATAAACACCGCGCTTAAGAGCAACCCATTTATTACAGTTTGAATGTTCATTATCTTCATTTATCCCCCAGCGCTTTTACAAACTCTGCTGTCCAAATGGCTGCTTGCAACCAATGGTCTTTTTGTTCTAAACCGCTGGATTTGCGGGGTTTAAAATCATGATCACCGTCTTCCAACCACTCAATGTGGGCACACTGAGGTAAACCATATTCAGCAACTTCATTAGGTTTACCAAACGTGTCACGAGTACCTTGCACAATCAGCCAAGGGTCTGCCATGGTTTGCCAGTGATCTTTGCGCACTTTCTCTGGCTTACCGGGTGGATGGAAGGGGTAACCCAACGACACCGCACCTGCCACGTTCTGCTCAGCTAACATCATTGATGCCACGCGCCCGCCCATGGATTTACCTGAACCCACACATTTGGCGGGGCCGCCCCACTCCTCTACCACCAGCTCAAAACAATCCATTAATTTGGGCATTCTATCGGGAGGCCTTTTCTTTCCCGATTCCCTCCGTTCCGCCATATAGGGGAATTCAAAACGCACCACTGTCACTCCCTGACCAGCAATATGACTTGCAATCGTCTCCATAAACTCGGAATCCATAGGCGCGCCAGCACCGTGGGCAAACAGTAGCGTCAAGTCCGTTTCTTTCTTTTTGGGCTTATTGATAAGCTGCTTCACATTCATCTCAGAAATAGTTGGATTCGGTTTTCTATTGTCTCATAATCCCTGTCCTTTTTGCGCCGGGGGCCTGTTTCATGTGGTTTAAAAATTTACGTATATATCGATTTACTCAACCGTTCGAATTGACAGCAGAAGACCTTGAACCGTTATTGGCAGAAAAGGCCTTTCACCCCTGTGGACGACAAGATCTAACCAAATACGGCTGGGTGCCACCCATTGCATCCAATAACGAAGATGCTCCCTTAGTACATGCCAGTAACGGCAACATCATGCTGTGTGCACAAAGGCAGGACAAGGTGATTCCTGCCTCAGTGATTAAAGAGGCTGTACTGGAAAAAACTGCCTACATCGAACAGAAAGAGGCCCGAAAAGTATTTAGTAAGGAGCGAGCACAGATTAAAGA